>JBGPNV010000210.1:0-4689 GCA_041487695.1 Thermoplasmata archaeon
AGCCCCGCGCATCCAATGAACTTGGCGGAAGACCTCCAGGGGGCGGCCGCGCCGTCTCGCCTTTACCATCCTACTTGCAACGCATCGGCCAGGAACCGGTTCAACGGATCCATTGTCCGACAGGCCTGGAGGAACGTCGGAAGGAACTTAGGTCCCCTCACTTGCCCCCGTGCGAAGGCGACCCTTGCAACGAAGTCCCTGCGCTTCAAATCCTCGACCCGGGGGTGCGCGGCGTCGTAGCCGGAGGGCGGGCGCTTGAGCGACTCGCCGTAGAGTTCGATGGGTTTTCTCGTCGCCTTCTTCCACTCCGCCGGACGGTCGGCCACGCGGTCGCGTATCGCCTTTAGCGTTGGGGCTTCGGGGCGCCACACTCCGCTGTAGACGACCGTTTCGTTGGGGTCGATGTGGAGAAAAAACCCCGGCATGTGGAATTTGGCCTTGCCCGCGGCACCGTGCCAGAAGTGGATCCCCACGTGCGTGTAGTAGGGCCTCTTGTCCCTCGAAAAACGCGTGTCCCGGTAAATGCGGGCAAGGGACCCGCCAAACGCCCTCGGGTCGGCGATGAGGTGCGGGAAGAGCGACCGGAGCTGTGGCCCCACCTCCGCGATGAAGCGCAGCGCCGGCGCCTGGACATGCGCCTCGAAGCGCGACTTGTTCAGGGCAAACCACGCGCGGTCGTTGTGTAGTGAAAGCTGGCGAAGGAACTCGAAGAAGTGCGCCTGGAAGTACGTGGTTTGCGCTCGTGCCACGGGGCTGCCTTCTTCGACGCCGACGTTACAAGACCCAGATAAGGGCTGCTCCGGCCCCCAGGCCTTCAACGCTCGAACATGGGCGGAAAGGGCTGGCGTCTCAACCCCGTCTCGACCCAAGGGGGCGCCGCCGCGCACGCTCAGCTCCGGCGGCGCCGTCGAAGGCGACGACAAAAAGGGAAAAGCGGGCCCCGCCCTTGGCGGCGGGGCCCGCGATGGGGTCTAGTGCGCGAGCTCCACCGTCACCGGGACGGGGTTGCGCAAGGAGTCCATGACCGGCGAAGTCTTGATCGCGTAGTCCAGGAGCTCCTGGATCTTCGCGCGCGGCGCGTCGGCCTTCACGCGCGCCGTCACCCGGACGTTCTGCAGCCCGGGCCTCACCTTGTCGGAGAGGTTCAAGAACCCGTGGAGGTCGACATCGCCCTCCATCGTGAACTCGAGCGACTCCACCTTGACGCCGTGCACGGCGGCCGGGTAGATGAACGAGACCGTCAGGCACGACGAGAGCGCGTGCAGCACGGCCTCGACGGCGTTCGGCGCCTCGTTCGTCCCCAGGAGCACCGGGGGCTCGTCGCCTTGCATCACGTACGCGTCCTTGCGGCTCACGTCTTCCTGGCCGGCGCCGAAGAACGACTTGATCGTCGTCCTGCACTTCGCGCCACCGGCCCAACGGCTCGTCGACCGGAACTTGAATTTGGCAATCTCGGGGTGTCCCTTGACCGCCTCAATCGTTCCCACTAGTTGGTCCACGCTCACTCCATTCTGAATGTTTGCTGTTATGGCAGACATAAGGCTGCCAATGCCCACCGGGGATATGGCTCGGCCGGGCACGCCATTCCCGAAATCCACAACGCTGCCGCCGTGCGGGTTCCTTCGCCAGGAAGCCCTGGCAGAGGCCGTCCGCGACGCGCGCCCGCCGCCCTTATGAGGCCGCCCCCGCTATCCTGCGTTTGTGGACGCCGCCGACGTGCGCATCTTCTGCGAACTGGCGTTCAAGGACATCGGCTCGCAAGGACCAAGCGAAGAGAAGGCCTCGCCAGCCGCAATTTCGCGCAAGCTCGATCTCGACGAGAAAACCGTGCGCCTGCGCATCCGCAAGATGGAAGAGACGGGGTTCATCAAATACTATCAGGCAACGCCCGAGCTCGCATTGTTCGGGCTGAAGTCTCTCGGCCTCTACCGATTCGAGGCCATGAACATCCCGACGAAGGTGGGTGCCGTCCGCTACGTCGAAGGGATGCCTGGCGTCGTTGAGGCCATCGACTACCTAGGGCCCACGTTCTCCGTTTCGCTGGCAGGCGGTTCGCTGGACAGGGCCGAGCAGCTCTCCGACGAGATCGCCCGCCGGTTCGAGCTCAAGAAAACCCACTACGGGTCCCGTGAAATCGGGGCCCCCAAGTCGAAGCCCGACCGGCTTGATTGGCAAATCATCAAACGCTTGCGCTACGACGCCCGGTCGTCCTACGGCGAGGTGGCCGCAGCGCTCTCCGTCTCGCGTCGGATGGCCGAGTACCGGGTCCGGAAGGTCCTCGAATCGGGGGCGATCGTCGTGCGGGCCGTCGTCAACCCGCAGAAGCAGGAAGGCCTCGTCTTCTACGAGCTCGCGGTGACCTTCGACCCAGAGCGGAAGGCCGCAACCGTCCGGGCCGTCCGCGAAAAGCACGGCGAGAAGCTGTGGTCCGTGCGCGAATCCGCCCAGGGCGTGCTGCTTTTCAACCTCTTTGCCTTCACGCTGGCCGAACCGGAATCGGCGGCCATGGAGATCCTCGAGATGCAGGGCGTGCGGTGGTGCTCGATCCTCATCCTCAAGGAAGTCCTGGAGGCCGCCAAGCCCAACTGGATTGACGTGTTCATTGAGGAGAAGATCGCCTCAACCGGGAAGGTCCCCGCGCGGGCGGCGCGCACGGCAAAGCGCGCACGGTAAGGCCCGCGGGCTAGACGGTCTTGATCATCGTCTGGACCTCGCCGTCGCTGACCTTCGTGCCCGGGTGCGTGTCGGCAAGGTGGATGAAAATGTGCTTCTTCACGTCCTCGGCGCTTACTGGGGAGATGATCGTCCATCCGCACGCGCAGGTCGCCATTTTTGCCATGCGCGCAATGAGCTCGTGCGAGGTATTAAAAGCGAGACGTCCCCCGCGTGCCTTCGCGCCGCGCTGCCGGGTCCCTTCTTCGGTCCGCGTTGCGGCTTGACGGGCTCCATCACGCTCTTGTAGTGGCCCGAGCTTTTGCCGGCTCGGGGGCGCTGGTTTGGTTTACGACTGGGTACTCTTCGCCGCAAGCGCGGCCCACATCCTCTTCGGGGCCTTCTACTTCGGGATGGTCATGTTCGCAAGCGTCGTTTTCCTCCCCGCCTTGCGCCGCGCCAAAACGAAAGGCGAGCTCCTGTCCTTCCAGGTAATGATCAAACGGATGGGTCCGCTCTTCCCCCTGATCGGCATCGGCACGCTCGTGACGGGCGTCGTCTTCTTCCTCGTGAAGTTCTGGAACGGGCTCGGCGGGGTCCTTACCGACCCCGAGCCGCGCACGGTCCTCATGGCCCTTGCCATCTATGCCGCGGTCATCGTCGAAGGGGTCGTGGTCGTGGGCCCCAAAATGATCTGGATGACCAAGCAGGACTTCGCCTCCGACCCCACGGGGGCCGTCCCTGCGGACGTGGGGGAGCGCATTGAGAAGGTCACCCGGGAGCTGCGCTACCAGACGCCGTTTGTCCTGCTCATCATCGTGCTCATGGTCGTGGGGGCCAACGGCGGAATCTGAAAGGCCGGGACGGCGCGGCCTCTATTCGTAGGCGACCTCGCCGTGGAGCGCATTGTCGACGCCGATCTCCTGCTCTTCCTTCGTCACGCGCACCGGCGTCACCTTGTTGATGACCCAGAGCATCGCGTAGGTGAAGCCGAAGGCGTAGGCCGACGCGAACGCGGCGGCCGCGACTTCCTTGCCGAAGAAGTCCGCGCCCCCGGCGAGGAGGCCGTTTGCGCCCGCGGCGTTGACGCCGACGGTCGCGAAGACCCCGAGCGACACGACGCCAAGGACGCCGCCGACGCCGTGGACGCCCCACACATCGAGCGCGTCGTCCCAGCCTCGCTTGTTCTTGAACATGATCGCCAGGTAGCAGACGGAGCCTGCCAGGATCCCGATGACCATCGCGGCCGACGGCGTGACATACCCGGCTGCCGGCGTGATCGTGGCAAGGCCCGCAACCATGCCCGTCAGAAGCCCCAGGAACTTGGGCTTCTTCTCGAAGATCCAGGCCCACATGAGCCACACGGCGCCTGCGACCGACGCGGCAAGGTCCGTGTTGAGGAACGCGGTCACCGTGACCTCGTTCACGCTAAGCGCGCTGCCCGCGTTGAACCCGTACCAGCCGAACCAGAGGAGGCCGGTGCCCAGTGCGACGAGCGGGATGTTGTGCGGGCCCTTCTCCTTCACCGCTCGCGTGCCGACGAAGACGACGGAGGCAAGGGCGGCCATCCCCGCGATCGCATGGACGACGATGCCCCCGGCGAAATCGAGCACGCCCCACTTGGCAAGCGCGCCGCCCCCCCAGACCATGTGGACAAAGGGGATGTAGACGAGCATGAGCCACCCGATGAGGAAAATGAGGTACGCCTTGAACGACACGCGGTTTGCAAACGCGCCGGTGATGAGCGCGGGCGTGATGATCGCGAACATGAGCTGGTACACGAGGAACGCGTAGACCGGAACCAGCGGGTTGCCAGCCCATGGGGTGGTGGGGCTCATGTTCATGAGGAACGCGTTGTCGAGGTTGCCATAGACGCCTCCCTGCCCACCGCTGAAGCAGAGCGAGTAGCCGACGGTGAACCAGATTACGTCCGTGATTGCAAGCGAGACAAAGCTCTGCATCATGATCGTGAGGACGTTCTTGCGCCCGACGAGCCCGCCGTAGAAGAAGGCCAAGCCCGGCGTCATCAACATGACG
>JBGPNV010000211.1:0-4652 GCA_041487695.1 Thermoplasmata archaeon
ACCGCTTCGTCGAGCGCGATCGGCCTCGATTGGTACTCGACGGCGTTCTTCACATCGAGGACCGCACCCAGCTGGCTCGCCTTCGCCTTGGCATCCACGGCGCCCGACCGCCGCAGCAAGTCCGCCGCATCCTCGTGGCTTGTTGAGTTCGACCGCTCATTGACCTCGAAGATGCACACCGCGTCGGCCGCCGAGATTGCCGCGTGGATGGCGTTCATCCCCGCGGCGCGCCACCGGCCGGCCGCTGCCGATTCTTCAGCGGCCGCCTGGAATTCCTTCGCCATCGACAGGTAGGCCGCCGCCTCGTGTAGCGCCGCACGCCGGGTGGACCCGCTCATGGGCCCTCCGGCGGGAAGTGCAGCGGCTGGCCTTCCCGCTCAATCGCTTGGATGAGCGGCGACTTCCGTTTACGCGCGTACTCGCCTTCGGTAAAGACCTGCGGGCGGATGCGACTTCCGTATTTCTCTTGGGCCTCGCCCTTGAGAGCCGCCAGGCGCTCTTCCACGGCCTCCTTCGAGGAGTCCTGGTCGACGACCACGAGGAGGTCAAGGTCGCTTTCCGGCCGCTCTTCTGCGCGCGCCGCAGACCCGAACAATACGATTCGTTTGAGGCCCGGCGCCCGCGCCAGGTGCTTGCCCACAAGGGAGTAGTGGCCGGCGGAGGCGTCCTCCTCCCCCTTGAAGAGCCCTTGGAGGACGCGCAGCAGCGGGTTCCGCCGGTTGGCGGTCCAGAGGTACGCGCGGCCTACGACCCGGGAGCGGACGATTCCCTCAAGCTCGAGCCGCCGGAGCGCCTCGCGGACGCGGTGGGGCGGCGCCCTTGCCGCCCCGGCAAGCTCGAGGCTCGTGAAGCTCTTCTCCGGCGACCTTGCAAGCACGCGCAGGACGCGCGTCGATGTTCGGCTCGTGAGCAAGCCGTCGAGGGGCTGGCGAAACCTCATTGTACCATCCGGTATCATACAATACCAAGTGGGTGTATATGAGCTTGAGCCCCACCCCTGCGGCCCCACGGGGCCCCGCGTACCCCCTCCCCCGTATTCTTGGAGTTCCTTGTTCACGTCCCCGCCGCCGCCGCCAGCGCCCCGACCCTCTCGCTCCAGCAGGGGACTTCCTCGCGAAGGCTCGCGTGGACCTCTACCTGAACATGCCGGGCGCCGGCAAGCGCCCTCATCGCATCCGGCAACAGGATCCCACACCCGCTGTCCTCGACCTCGATCCTCCCAAACACAAACTCCCCCTCCCGCCGCCTCACCCTCGCGCCCCCAAGCGCCGGCGCGAGCTACTCCAGAAGCTCGCCTACGGAACCCCGCGTGAAGGCCTGCAACTGGAAGCGCGCAAGGCCGCCCGCGGGCGGGAGTCCTTCGACGATCACGCGCTTCGGGAGGTCCACGAGCGCGCAGGTGCAGGTGACATCATGGTGTTCGAATCTGAAGCGCAAGTGAATCTGACGATTACTGGCGGCCGTGCTACATGAATCTTTGACGGGGAGTTCGCGAGCCGCCCGCCCGTGGGGGCCCCGCCTCCCCACAACCCTCATTGCCCCCCACCCGCCCTTGCGCCTGCATGAACTTCTCGTCCCGCCGCCTCCAGCCCACCCGCCGCCCCTCCATGCTTGCTGTCTTGTCCCTCCTGATCGCCCTCGCCTTTCTGCTCCCCGCCTTGCCTCCCGCCTCGGCCGCCTCCGGCCCCCACGAGTGGACGCCCCCCGCGGTCATCTACGGCGAGAGCATCGGACGCCTCACGCCTGCTACGAAGATCCAGGAGGACGCCATCGGCAACCGGATGGCCGTGTGGTTCGACTTCGCCGGCCTGCAGGGCCTCTTCGCGAGCGTCGCCTCGGCGGGCGGCTCTTGGACGCCGCCCCTGCCCATCGACAGCCGGACCGCCACCAATATTGTCGGCTTCGACTTCGCCATGTCCTCGTCCGGGTACGCGGCGGTCGGCTGGCTTTCCCACTACCACCTCCTCAACTCCTACGACCGCTACTCCGTCGACGGTGCCTTCTACCACCCAGGCGCCGGCTGGAGCTACGCCACCACCGTGAGCGCGGTCGACCAAAACGACTACGGCAACCCGGGCCGCGCAAGCGTCCCTGTGGTCGACATCGACGACGACGGCGAGGCCGTCATCGTCTGGACGCAGACCGTCGATTACCTCGGGACGAACGAAACCGATGTGTACGCCGCCCACAACGCACCACCGTGGGTCAACTGGACCGCGCCCGATGTCCTCGATGCGCTCCCCGGTGACCCCGACCTCGTCGACGTGGCCGCTGCCGAGGGCGGCACCGACGTGGCCGTCTGGCGTCAGGTCGACGGTCTCAACCGCTCCCTCTACTCGTCGGTCTACAACCACACCACGGGGTGGTCGGCGGCCGAACTGCGGGAAAGCAGCCCGGAGAACATCGAGCTCCTTGCGGTCGACGCCGCCTCGCCGGGCGCCGTCGTCCTAACCTGGACGCAGGGACCCAGCGGCGCCACCTCGGTCTTTGCCTCGTCTCTTGCTGGGGGCGCTTGGGGGTCTGTCGAGACCCTGGACACGGTGGCCGCTCCCCATGGGAGCCTCAAGGTCGCCGCCAACCGCGGCGGCGCTGCCGTCGCCCTGTGGTCGATGGTGACGCCGCCGACGTACTCGCTGCGAGGCTCGACCTTCGACCCCGCCACAGGTTGGCGGCCTGCCGAGGTGGTAGAATCCATGGAGTGGTACCCGTCGGCCACGCGCCCCGGCATCGACGCGGACGGCGACGCCATGTTCCTGTGGACGGGCCTCCAGGACCCCTATCACGCGACCGTAAGGGCCACGCGTTACGTGAATGGGACCGGGTGGCTCCCCGGCCAGGACGCCACGCCGGGGGGCAATGCGCCCGACGACCTCGTCGTTTCCCCCGACGGCCACGCGTCGGCGGCGCTCCGCCACTTCGACGGCACGATCTACCGGCCCTACGAGATCCAATACCTGCCGTCGGACACGACGGCACCGCCCCTCGACCTCCAGGAGCCGCTCCCGGGCGCCACGAGCGCAAGTCGCTTCGTGACCTTCCGCGGCTCGACCGAGCCCGGCGCCAGCGTCACCGTGAACGGCGCCCCGGTCTTCGTTTCCGCCAACGGCTCGTTTGAGGCCCTCGTTCAACTTCCGGTCGGCTCGTCGGCCGTTTCGGTGGTCGCCCGCGATAGGGCCCAGAACGCCGCGACGGTGTCGCTCACAGTCACCGTGGCCGATGACCTCGCCTCGCTTGTCACCCGCATCGATGCCCTCGAGGCGGCGCTGAACGCCACGGGATCGGACCTTGCCGCCATCGAGGCGGACGTCGCGTCGCTGCGTGCGTCCGTCGACACGAACGCCAGCGGGCAAGCGCAGCTCGCGTCGCGCATCGACGCCCTCGATGCCCGTGTGGCCGCGGCCCGCGCGGACCTCAATGCGACCGCTGCCGCCGCCTCGCAGGCCGGGACAGCCGCATCGCGCGCGGAAGCGGGCGCGGGGACGTCAACCCTCGCCCTCGCGGCCGGCGTCGTTGGGGCCGCGCTGGGGGCGCTCGCCATGGTCATGGCGCGCCCGCGCAGGCCTGGCGGCTCGTCGAGCGCGCCTCCGGAGCGCACACGGCCCGATGCAAACGCCCGCGATGAGGGGGCGGATGCCCGCAAGCTCGAGGATGCGCCTCCCTAGCCTGCAAGAGGCCGGCCGCGTGCTTTTCGATCGACTTTGCGCCAACCCTTATCATGCCCTAGGGGTCGTCAGGCCGCCGTGGACGGCACCCCGAATTTGCCCCCCGCGCCCTCAGGGCTCGCGTCCGAAGGCGCCATCGTGGGCCACGGCGTCGGCCTGGTCCTCCTCATCCTCGGGTTCATCGGCACGATGACGGGCGGCGTGCTCTCGAGCCTTTGCCTCGTTGCCGGCGGAATCGTCTGCGCAGGGACCTCGATCGGATCGATCGGCTTCGCTATGCTCGGGCTGGGTGCCGTGGGGCTCGTCATCGGGGGCGCGCTCGTGCTACGCACCCGCGGCGCCTACCGTGAGGCCCTGCGCGCGCGCGCCAAACTCCGGTGGGCCGCCACACGGAAGGCGTCGGTTGGCGCCCTCCAAGCCGACCTGCCACTCGCCCGGGCCAATGTCGATGCCGCGCCCACCGCCTCGGCGGGCCCGGTCGCCTCCGACTGCCCCAAGTGCGGCGGGCCCGTCAAGCCCGGCGCGTCCGTCTGCGAGTGGTGCGGAGAACCGTTCCGGTGATCGGAGGCCGTTCGCCCACCACGGGCAAACGTCCATACGCCCCCTGCCATTTTGCCGGCCCGCCACGGAGCCTTTCCCCCATGACCGACCGCGCCTTCCCCCGCCTGCCCGCCCTCCTCGCCGCCCTCCTCTTCGTCGCCGTCGCACTCCCCCTCGCGCCCCCCGCCGCGGCCTTCACTGTCGCCTCGAACTGGCAGACCCCCGTCATCGTGTCGCCGCCGAGCCCCGTCAACACAAATGGAATCGGTTCCTTTTCAGAAGGCAATGGCAGCGTTCGCATTCTTCTAGAGGACATGCGCAACGGCACCGACACGATCTACGAGCGCTTCGCGCCGGGCTCCACCGGCGTCTTCGGCCCGCTCACACTCGTGGACTCCGCCCCCACAGGGGAGTTCCTGTGCATCAACGCCTTCCAACTGCCCGACGGCC
>JBGPNV010000212.1:0-4643 GCA_041487695.1 Thermoplasmata archaeon
GGAGTAGCCCCGGGCAGATTCGAACTGCCGTCGCAAGGTCCAGAGCCTCGCATGATTGACCGCTACACTACGGGGCTATCCGAAGCGGGTTTGCGCACACCTGGATCGCCCGATTTAGGCGTTTCGGTTGGCGCTGGCTCGGAAAGGCGAGGGGGCGCTAGCGGTACGCTCGGGCCCGGGGGGTGGCCCGAGAGCTCGCGCACCGGCAAACTTGCGGGCTCCGCCTCCTCGCGCGAAAGGCTGCGCGCGAGGGGTTGGAGGAAGTCCGAGGCGGAGGCGCCGCGGTGGCGGTAGAGGATGACGGGGCACTTCGCGGACTTGGCCACCTCCTCCTCCGTACGCCTGGCGATCACCTTCCGCAGGAACCCGGGGGGGCTTCCGATGATGAGCAGGTCGAAGCGGTCGGACTCGCCGATGATCGCGGAGGCGGTCGAGAGGCTGACGATCGTGCGGACCGAGGTGTCGAGGCCGAGCTTGTGCAGGTGCTCGACGAGCAGCTCGACGTCGTCGTCGGGCGCCGCGCGCTCCCGCTGGGAGCGCACGACGCGAAGGACGGTCACATTGGCCGGGTGGTCGCGCGTGAGCGCCGCCGCAAGGTCGGCGGCCGGCCGGACGTGGCGGTGGGGGCCCGAGAGGAGGGCGATGCGCTTGAACTGCGACGGCTCCCAAGCCACGCGCGTGCGCACGACGGCCACGTCGCAGGGCGCGCGCAGGAGCAGGCCGTCGACCGTGCCGCCGAAGATTGCCTTGCGCGTCTTGGTCGACCCGCGCCAGCCGACGCAGATGAGGTTCACGTTGTCGACCTCGGCCTTTTCCGCGATGGCCTCCTCGATCTCGTGGGACACGACCAGCGCGGCCGAGGCGTCGACATCCGGGCCGGCAAAACCGAGCAGCCCTTCGACCATCTTGAGGTCGAAGGACGTGTCGAGGTCGGCCGCCGCCCAGATGGGCGTCGTGCGGGGGACCGGGATCACGCGCATGATCGAGAGGTGGCCCTTCGAGGCGCGCGCCACGATCGAAGCGATCTCCACGATGCCCTTCTCCCGCGGGGAGGCGGCCGGCACGAGGACGTGGTAGCGCTCGGCGGGGACGGTCGGCCCCTCAATCGCGTAGGCCGTGGGTTCGGGGGCCTGCGGCGCGGCCTCGCGCTTCCCGAGGGTAAGCGAATAGACCACAAACCCTGCAACGGACCAGGCAATCGCGATGGCCAGGGCTTCGAGGCTGTAGGTGGCGAGCGCGGCCAGGATGAACACCTTGCCGCCGATCGCGATGGCGGGCAGGATGTCGCTCTTGGCCGAGGGGAATCGGCGGGCGACCTTGGGGTCGCTCCGGCGCAGGCGCAGGAACGCGGCGTTGACCATGATGAAGAGGAGGAGGAACATCATGCCGGCGGCCGCGGCAATCACGTTCAGAGGCAGGAACGACATGGCGACAATCGCGGCGCCGCTCGCGCGGATGGCGACGTACGGCGTCCTCTTGCGCCGGTGGATCGCGCCGAAGCGCCGGGGGAGCGTCCCGTCGCGGCCCATCGCGAAGGCCACGCGGGAGGCCGAGAAGATCGTCGCATTGAGCGCGGAGATGGCGCCGGCGATGAGGGCGGCGACCAGGATGAAGGCGCCCGCGGGGAGCACGAGCGCCCCCGCCCGGAGGAGGCCGAGCTCGCCGTCGCCGGCAAGGGTCTGCCACCCTTCTGCGTAGATTGCCGTGCCCATGAGGAGGAGGTAGAGGCCGGTCACGATGCCGATGCTGAGGTAGATCGCGCGGGGGATCGTGCGCTCGGGGTTCTTCGTTTCCTCCGCCGACTGGGCGACCACCTCGTAGCCCTCGAAGGCGATGGCGAGGACACCGGTTGCAATGAACACGGCCCCCGTGCCTTTGTCCATGAAGGGGGCGAAGGTCGCTCCGGCAGGCGAGTGGCTCGCCCCGAAGAGGAAAGCGGCCGCCCCGAACACGCTGAAGACCGCGATCTGGACGAGCGTGACCACGGCCTCGGCCTTGGCGGTGAGGACGGTGCCCCGGTCGTTGATCCAAATGAATGCGAGCGCGACGGCCACCGCGATCGCCTGCCGGGGCACCGGGAAGGACTGGCCCCACCCGGCCTCGTCGATCAAGAACTGGAGGCCGCCCGCGAGGATGACGATGTAAAACGAGCAGGCGATCGTGTGGCCAAACCAGGAGATCCAGCCGGCCGTGAACCCCGCGTGGCGGTTGAACGCCATGCGGACCCACAGGTACCCGCCACCAGCCTCTTGGAGGAGCCCTCCGAGCTGCGCGTAGGTCGTTGCCGTCAGGAAGCAGATCGCGCCGGCGATCACGATCGACAGCAGGGCGGCAGGGCCCGCGATCCCCGTCGTGATTGCGGCCAGGGAGAAGATCGAGGCGCCGACCATGGTGCCGACGCCGATCATCGTAGTGTCGAAGAGGTTGAGGTCGCGCCGGAGCGTGATTTCAAGCGCACGCCTTCGAGGGCGGTGTTCTTCAACCGGCGCGATTTCGGATTCGGGGGCAGCCACGTTTGGTCAGGTGCCCTTGCAGTGGAGCCGCGTATATGAGGCGTTGCGTGGGGCGGGCAGACCCCTTAAGTCTCCCTTGCTTGGGCGAGCCAGCGCGAGGCTACTTCGGCGCACCGGCTTCTCGAAAGCGGGATATGACGAAGGGGGGCTCCAAGGAGGAGAGGAAGTACCCCGCACGCGGTCCTTCCTCGCGACCGAGGACCGCGAGGTAGATGGCGCGGAAGGCGTCCTTCGGGGGAAGGCCGCTTTCCCGGGCGGCCTTGAAAACCGTGTCGTGGATCGCCGAGGGCGTCCACGTGCCGCCGTCGAGCGCACGCGAAAGGAGGCGCAGGAAGGCCCGTTGGGCGTCGTTGAGCGCACCGATCGGCACGCGCGCAAGGTCCTCGACGACTTGGATTTTCTCCGACTCCGGCACCCATGTCTCGAGGAAGCGGCGGGCGCGCGAGGCGCGCGCTTCAAGCCGCGCCGCCGAAGGCGAACCCTCCTCGACTTCGTAGCCCGACCGCTTGAGGAGCCGGACCACCTCCGGCGTGTCGCGCGCGATTTGCGACAGGGTCACCAGGTGGTTGAAGGGCACGGGGTCGTCGGGGGCCGGCCCGTCGGAGTCGAGCCGCGAGAGTTCCTCGGTCCTTTGGATGTCGGGCGCATCCTCGCGCGGGGAGGGGGGCTGGCGCCCGCGCGCGATCGCCTGGGCGCGCTCGTACTCCTCGACAAGGGGCAGGAGCTTCTGCGACGGGTCGAAGTCCTGGTGCTTGTTCGGGTCGACCCGGAAGTAGAAGTAGCGCACCGCCTCGGGAGGCAGGACTTCGAGCAGGGCCGAAAGGGGGACCACGTTGCCCTTGGACTTGGACATCTTTCGGCCCGCGACCAAAATGTGTTCGTAGAGGACGGGGACGGGCGGCGGGTAGCCGAAGATGTCCTTGCAAATCACGTTGGAAGTATCGTAGGAGCCGCCCGCAGCCGAGTGTTCCTTGCCGAAGGGCTCGCAGGTGACGCCGAGGATCTGCCAGCGGGCCGCCCACTCGACCCGCCAGGTAAGCTTGCCGTGGCGAATCGAAGTCGCACCCTCGTTCCCGCAGCCGACCATTTCCTTCTTGCCGGCGACGCCCCCCCCGCAATGGTAGAGCACCTTGTCGCCCTCGAGCTGCGTTGCGTCCGTCGTGGCGATCCGGCCGCAGGCTTGGCAGATCGGGTCAAAGGGCAGCCAACCCTGCGGCTTCTTCGACTTGGCGACACGCACGAGAATCTGGCGGATCTCCTCGGCCCGCGCGAAGGCCACGCGGACGGCCTTGTCGTATTCGCCGGCCGCATACATGCGGGAGCCGCGCTTTTCGATGGGGGCAACGCCCACCTCCTTGAGGGAGGCAAGGAAAGGCTCGATGAAGTGGTCGGTAAACCCCGCGTGGCACCCGTCGGGGTCGGGCAGGGAGGAGACGGGCTTGCCGAGGTGCTCGGCAAAGGACGGGGGCAGCTGCTCGGGCACCGACCGCAAGGGGTCCACGTCGTCGGCGATCCAGAGGACCTCGGCTTTCGACCCCTTGGCGGCGACCGCGCGCGCGATGCCGTCTGCGAAGATTACGTCCCCCGCGTTGCCGAGGTGAACCTGCCCAGAAATCGAGGTGCCGGACGCAACCCGGTGGGCCCCGCCGCGCTCGATGAGGCTCGCCGCGACGACATCGGCCCAGTGCAAGGGGTTGCCTCCGGGGTCGGGGGACCCTACAGGGCGCGCGCGCGGATGAGCCCGCGCAGCGGGACGCCCGCGATGGCGTCCAGCGCGGACTTGTTGACGATGACGAGCGCGAGGAGGGGCGTGCCGCCCGCGTCCTTGATCGTCGCGATGGCGTTTTCCATCGTCTGGCCCGTGCCGAGCACATCGTCCACGATGACGACCTTCTTGTTCTCCACGCTCGCGTAGTTGTGCGAGAAGAGTCCGACCTTCACATCGCCGCCCACGTGCGGGCGGTGGATGACGAAGTCGCATTCGAGGGCCTCGGACACGTAGGCCGCGATCGGGATCCCGTTGATCGCGATGCCGACGACGGCGTCGCACTCCTCCTCCATCGCGTCGAGCTCCTCGAGGATGAGGTCGGTCATGAGGTCGGCGAGGATCTTGATGCGCGCGCCGGTCAC
>JBGPNV010000213.1:0-4639 GCA_041487695.1 Thermoplasmata archaeon
CGGTCGGCAATCCGCCCGGCAAGCCCTCCCTTCTTGTGCATCGCGCCCATGAGTTCCCCGTCGGTCATCTGGGCGACGGCGAAGAGCTCCTCGTCGTTAAACTCGCTCACCGCGCGCTCGAGCATCGTCTCGGCGATGCGCGCCGTGCGGTGGAAGTACACGGAGCTGTACATCAGGTCGCGAGCGACGATCATCCCCTCGACGGCGTGGAGCCCCGAACGGTCGAAGACGAGTTCGCCGTCGGCGACGGCCGCCGTGTGGATAAGCCGGTGGATGTCGATCATCCCGAGGGCGACGCCCGTGTAGTGCGCGTCGCGGCGCAGGTAGTCCATCTGGTCGGCGTCGCACATCCCCGAGACGATCTGGTGGAGGAAGTGCGCCGTGGCGCGCCCCTTCTTCGCCTTCTTCGGCCGCCGACCGCCGGCAAAGTCGTAGAGCGAAGCGAGCGACCCGGGGCTTGGAGGCGTGGAGACCAGGTCTGCCACATCCTCCGGGTCGAGCCCCGCGTCCTTGATGATCGAGCGCAGGGAGCGCCCGCGGCCCCACTTGAACCGCCCTTCCTCGAGGATGAGCTCGCGGGAGATCTCCTGGTGGTCAACGCCAAAGCGCTCGTGGATGAGGGGCTCGAGCGTGTGCGAGAAGGGCCAGTGGCCCACGTCGTGGAGCAGCCCCGCCGCCTCGACCAGGTGTATCTCGGGGTCATCGGCCCCCACCTGTTCGGCAATCCTGCGGGCGGTGTAGGCGACCCCCACGACGTGCTCGAGGCGTGTGTGGTTCGCGCCGGGCCAGACGAGGTAGGCGAGCCCGAGCTGGCGCACGCTTGCAAGCCGCTGCACCTGCGGGGCGTCCAGGAGCTTGAGGAGCACGCCCGAGAGCGGGATGGGCCCGTGGACCGTGTCGTGGATGATTTTCTGGCCCTGCGGGGGCCGCCCCTTGTCGGCCACGGCTCTCCCTCACTCGAGGCGCCTGCGCAAGGAGTCGAGCGCGCGCTGTTTGTTCTCGGTCACGCCGGCAAGGCCGGGGCTTAGGCGCTGGGCCGTCTCGAAGGCGATGTAGGCCTCGGCGGGGCGCCTGAGGGAGAGGAGCACCTCCCCCTTGTTCTTCCACAGGTCCGCGTTGGTTCCGTCGACCTCGAGGATGATGTCGAGGATCGTGAGTGCCTTGGTGCCGCGGCCAGAGAGCGCGAGGGCGGTCGCCTTCCCGACCCACGGGAGGTAGTAGTCCGCAGGGAGCGCGCGCTGGCCGGTCTTCGTCGACTTGAAGAGCTTGTCCGAGAAGAGCGAATGGGCGATCGTGACGGCGCGGTCGAAGTGCGGGAGCGCGGCGTCGAACTGGCGGTCGGAGAGGGCCTTCTGCCCGGCGCGGACCTCCTGCTCGAGCGCGTCGTACTGCCCCGCGCGCATTTTGCGCAGCGCAAAGGCGATTCCGAAGAACCCGATCGCGAGGAAGAGGAAGGTCTGTTGGAACCAGTAGACGTTCACGAAGACCTTAGTGCCGAGGTCGCCCGGGAGGACCGCGGGCAGGGGTTGGAAGAGGAGGATGACCCAGCCGAACTCGAAGACCGCGTAATACGAGTAGCGCTCCTTGAGGCTCGTGACGCCCGAGAGCGTGTAGAAAATGCCGCCGGCGGCGATCGCGTAGTAGATCGGGTGCATGGGCGCGGTTTGGAAGTAGATCCCGGCTTGGCCGGCGATGGACCCGAGGAAGGGGATGCCCATAAGCAGCGCGCCGCCGGTCCGGACGCGCCCGAGCGCCGCCTGCTCGACGCCCGAGATGGGCTTCTTCGAGGCGCGGCCCACGGCGCGCGTGTAGAAGAAAAAGATGAGGAGCACGATGTAGCCGGCAATTCCGCCGATTCCGATGGGGAGCGACTGAAGGCGCAGGGCGCTCACGAGGAAGGGGAGCGCGAGGGAAACGGCGATGAGGACGGCGATGCCGATGAGGGACTTTTGCATCGCGTCGTAGCGCAGGGGCTCGAGATGCTCGTCGGCGAGGTCCTTGGGCACGCGGGGGAACTTCGCGCGCGCCTTCGCCTTGGGGCCGGGGCGCGCGGCGGCGGGCGGCGCGAAGGCGGGAGCGGGCGGCGCCGGGGCGCTGGGCCGGCCTCTCCCCACCGTGGGGGGCGGAGGGAGCGGCGCTTCCTCAAAGTCCGCGGGGCGAAACGACTCGAAGGGCGGCGGAGCGAGAGTGGAGGGCGCCTGCGGTAGCGCGCTCTCATCGAGGGCTCGCAGCCCCGACCCGCGGCTTGCGAAAAACTGGTAGTTGCAGCTCGTGCAGACGGGGTTCGTGGGCGCGTTGGGCGTGCGGCAAACGGGGCAAATCCTCATCGATTCGCCCGGAGACACGAAACCCTGGCCCCCGTCCGGCGCGTCGCAGACAGGAAAAAACGGATTTCAAGCCTTGCACACAGGCTCTCGCCGTTTACTCAGATTGGGTCAGTGGGCGAGTCAATGCGGCACGAGGGCCCCGCGCGCGCAAAGACCATCTGCGCGCTCGCGCCTGCCCTCGACGTGGAACTCGTAGGGCGTGTGCACGGGCCGGGGCCCTCCGGCGAGATCATCGTGAAGGCCGAACGCCCCTGGCGCTACGCGGACGGGGTGAAGGTCGTCGACCGGCGGGGGCGCACGTTGGGGCGTGTCGAGGGCGTCATTGGCCCGGCGGCGGCGCCGTACCTTGTCGTGCGGACCCCAGATTCGAAGGACCCGAAAGGGCTCGGCGTCCGGATGAAGGGGTCCGAGGTGTACGTGGAGGCGCCCGAGGTCGAGGAGGGCGCGGGGCCGAAGGCGAGACCGAGGAAGCAGGGGCGGCCGACGGGGGAGCGAGGCACGGGCCCAAGGTGAGGGCCGTGCCCTCGGTGGTTCTCCCTCCCCCTGCGCTCCCGGTCGTGTCGGGCAGCGATAGTTGATTAGCAGAGCATATATATATGATCTGATAGTCAACTATCAATGGACTCCGCCTCCCTTTCCCGTCTCAACCCCTGGTGGACAGACCCTCAAGGGTTCGAGAATGACCCAAGCCTCGCGCGTCTGGCTGAGGCGAGCGTGCGCTTCGACCGCGCCGAGGAGGCGGCTTTTGCCGCCGAGGCCGACGCGGTCTTCACGCTCCGCGGGCCGAGACAGGTTGGCAAGACGACGCTCCTCAAGGGGTTCCTGGCAGCCCAGGCCCGCGCGGGCGCGGCTCCGGAGAGCCTCTTGTACCTCTCGTGCGACCTTGAGACGCGCGAGGGCCTTGCCCGTTCGCTCTCCGAGTGGCTCGTCCAAACGGCGGCTCCCGGCGCGCGCCGGGTGGTCGTCCTCGACGAAGTGTCGGACGTGCCGGGCTGGCCCACCGTTCTGCGGGCCCTTTGGAACCAGGGGCTCCTTCGCCACGTGACCGTTATCGCGAGCGGCTCCCACGCCCTCGATCTCAAACGGGCGACGGAAACCCTGCCCGGGCGCCGGGGTGAGGGGCGGCGTGCGAGGAGCGCGCCGGCGCTCGACCAGGTCCTTCTTAGCGCGCCCTTGCGCGCGTTTGCCGTGGCCATGCTCGCGGGGACCCCCGCCGCAGGGGCGCTCGCGGCCGCGCCAACCTTCTCGCCCTTCGATCTCGCCTCGTCGGAGAGCGCCGCCCGATGGGTGCGCCGCCTTGCACGCGTCCGTGCGCCCCTTTCCACGGCCTTCGAGCGCTACCTGCTCTGCGGCGGGTTCCCGATCGCCGCCGAGGCGCTTGCGAAGAGCGGCGAAGTCCCGCCGGAGGTCTTCCGGCTCCACGCTGCATCGGTGGGCGCCGACCTGGCCCGCTTCGGCCTATCGGAACGGTCTGCCGGGCAGGTTGCCAAGAGGATTACGGACGTGCTTTCCACGCCGGTCTCCTGGACCACCCTTGTTGCAGGCACGGACATCCGCACCCATGTCACCGGAAAGGCCTATGCCGAAGCCTTCTCGGCGGCCTTCCTCATTCACGAGGTGCCCCCTTTCGACCTCGCCAGGAAGCAGCCCGTGTGGCAGCGGGAGCGAAAACTGTACCCGACCGACCCGTTCATCCTCCATTCACTCCGGGCGTGGGGGCTCGGCCTTGACGAGCCCTTTGAGTCGGCCATGACGTTTACCGGAAACGCCGCGAGCCGCGGCCGGCTGCTCGAATGCACGGTGGGCTCGGCGCTTGCCCGGGGCGCGCCCGCCGGCCTCTTGTCCGGCCTGGATGTCGCAAGGCGGCTCACCTACCTTCGGACCCGGGGGGGCCGGGAGGTCGACTTTGTCGTGCGGGGACGAGAAGGGCGCACCCCCATCGAGGTCAAGTCGAGCGCCCAAGGCAAGGTCGACCGCAAGGCGATGTCCCTCGTGGGGCGCGGCGTCATCGTGACGGAGGACGAGACGGATGTTTCGGTGAGCCCCCGGTTGATTGCAGCGCCGCTCTTCCTGGCACTGCTCGGTCCGGGGCGATAGGGCTTCGGCGTCTTGGGGAGCGCCGCCGCCGCGCGAAGGCTCCCTAGCCGGCATAGAAGGGGTTGTGGACCGTCGGAGGGTTCGACCGAGTTGTTGCATAAACCCCGCCTGACCCGCTTTGCTCTTGAATCGACGAATGACGTGCCGCAAACGTGAAGGGCGGCCCGGCGTCCTTCTCGTGTACCACCAGTCGAAAGCCGCCGGAGCCGCAGACC
>JBGPNV010000214.1:0-4607 GCA_041487695.1 Thermoplasmata archaeon
ACTTGAAAAGCAGCGGCGCGATCCCCGTGTGGTCGAGGTGGGCGTGCGTGAGCACGACCGCGTCGATCTGCTCGAGCGGCAGCGCTTCGGGCGCGTTCAGGTAGGGTGTCGCGTCGTCCTGCCCGCCGAACTTCACGCCGCAGTCGATGAGGATCTTCGTGTCCTTCGTCGAGAGCAGCGCGCAGGAGCGGCCGACCTCGCGGAAGCCGCCCAGCGTCGTCATCCTCGCCCAGTTCTCGCCCTGGCTCACCTCGCGGTTGATCCGCCTCCCGATCTTGCGCAGGATGTCCTTGCGCTCCTCGGCCGACATGCGAAGGTACGCGCGGATCTCGCCCACGGTCTTCGAGGGGATCGACGGCGTCCGCTGGACCTCCGGGGCCCACCGCGTCTCCTTCTTGATTTTGTTCAGCGTCTCGCCTTGCTTGCCAATCGCCGCACCCGGCGACTTCGCCTCGATGGTCACTTCGCCCGTTGCCGGGTCGAACCAGATGTTCGTGATTTCGGCTTCCGCCGGGACGAGCTTGCGGATCGCCGCTTCGGCCTCCGCAGGCTCGATGAGCTGCGCGGGGTCCGGGCGCACGATCACCCGGCGGCGCAGGGCCTGGGCGAGGCTCCGCGTGATTTCGTCGTCGTCCGCGAACATGTCGAGCGTCTTCGTGTAAATCACGACGAAGGGCCCCTCGAATTCCACGTTCGTCACATCGACGCCCGAGGGGACCGTGGCTTTGACGAGGGCCGTGGTGTCCTTCCGGTACTTGTCGTAGGCCATGGGCTTCAAAGGCTCCTGGGGGCGTGAAACGCTTCCTTGCTCCTCCCGCGAGGGCTCCCTGCGAGTGACGCATGGAGCCACGCACAAACCGAGGCGCGCAGGTGCCTCTTTGAGGCGCCCGCGCGGCTCTTTGCGCGCCCGGCCCTTGGGGGCCGGGGAAAGGGAGGAGTGTGAAAGAGGCTACTGGGCAGGGATCTGGACGCCCATCTTGGCCGCGCGCTTCTGGATCTCTTCTTCCGTGAGCTCGCGGTAGCCCTGCTTGTCGATGATCGCGACGGAGAGGCCGTTGCCGGACGCCGAGTCGCGCTTCATCGCCGCGGAGATCCCGCGGATCGCGAGGTTCGCGCCGTCGTCGGTCGAAAGGCCCTTCTTGAAGTGGTCCTCGAGGACACCGTAGACGTAGGGCGAGCCGGAGCCCGTCGTGATGTATTCGTCCCCGATGCAGCCGCCCGCCGCGTCGATCGAATAGGTGTGGCCGCCGTCGTCATCGACGCCGCCGATGATGAGCTGAACCCAGTAGGGGTAGTACGAGCGCCCGCCGACGATGTTCGCCATGAGCGTCGAGCAGCCCTTCACCGTGAGGGGCCGTCCGCGCTTCAGCCGGTAGAGTTCGGCCTCCGCCGTGATGTACCTGGCAAGCATCTGGGCGTCCCCGACGAGCCCTGCGACCGTGAGGCCCAGGTTCTCATCGATGCGGAAGAGCTTCTGGGTCGACTTGTGGGCGATCAGCGTGCCAGCGGTCGCGCGGTGTTCGGTCGCCATGACGACGCCGTCTTTGCAGACGATCGACACCGTCGTGGTGCCAGTTTTGAGTTCGGGTGGGGCGGTTTGCTCCATGGGGGAAATCTCCTCGAGGCGGCCAAGTGGGACGCCGAGGTATAATGACTGATTAAGCGCACTCCGGCGGAAGTATTTAACCTCTTGGCGGGCGCGCGGAGTGCCTGGCCACGCACCGCATCAGCGCGTGCGGCCCCGCCCGCGCGGCGGGTGCGGGGCTTCTTCCTTCGCCCGTTTGCGCGCGCGTCGCCGCCCGTGCCGCTTCTTCGAAGGCGCCGGGCCTGCCCCGTCTCCTCGTCGACTCTTCCAGAAGAGCATCGAAACTGCCCCGCCCCCAAATGCCGCGGCGCCAAAGACCACCCAAGAGACCGCTCCTCCGCTTGTCAGCGCGCCCAGCCCGCCTCCCCCCCCGGTGTCCGGCGAGGGCCCGACCGACTCCAGGCGCACTTGGACCCACTTGTCCTCGGCGTCCGGCACCCCGTTGCCGTTTACCGTGTTCACGGTGACCCAGAGTGTGGCAACTCCGGACGGCGCCGCGGGCGCAAGCCACGTGAATGTCCAGTTTGTAAGGTTCGTCCCCGGCTCCCGGTGAGACGCCTGGTTGCCGTAGGCCTGCTCGAACGCGTCGAGCGCCGCCGGGATGCTGAAGGCGCCCTGGCTCACCTCGGCATTGAACCCGCCCATGCGGTTGCTCGAGGCGTTCACCGGCGTCGAAAGCAGGCGCACGTCAATCGTGTAGGCCCCGCCGAGGTCGTAACGCGGCGGAAAGCCCTTCACGTCGATGAGGACTGATGCGTTGGCAAGCGGCGAGTGGCAGACGCAACCGTAGGCCCTCTTGTCCCAGGCGCCCGAAAGCGAGGCATCGCCCCCCAACGCGGCGAGGAGCCCCGCCGCGACGAGGAGCACCACCAAGGCCGCGCGAAGCCGGCGCGCCCCCGACGCTGCCCGCACCCGCGCGCCCTCGCCTCCCGTACGGCCGGCGTGGTCTTGAACCGTGCGTGCCGAAGGTAGGTTCTTATGAGCCCGGATGGGCGTAAGACAGCCCGTGGTCTTCTACAAGTACGAGTACGAGTGCGAGGTCTGCCACCACAAGTGGCTGTCGACCCACATGGTCCTCGAGCCCGCCTCCTGCCCCAAATGCGGCAACAAGGACGCCGAGAAGGTGAACTGGCGGGAGCTTCACGCCCACGAGAAGCGGCATGCGCCGACAACGGAGAAGGGGAAGCGGGGGCGGCTTTGACCCGGCCTAACTGGGGCCGCGCTTGTCGTCCGGCGATCGCGCCCGCCGGGGTCGCGAACGGCGATCATTCTCCCGTGATTCTCAAGATCCATCCCTGATTTTCACTGCAGCGGCCCGCCAACTCGCCGAGCCGCCGGAGGTATCTGCGTTGATTCTCGGTCTTTGCTCGAGGAAGTAGCTCCTGCGCCTCGTCAACGATGAACTTGGAATCCGCCGAAGTGAATACGATGTCGGTGTAGGGGCTGAGTGAGGGCAGAATACGAAACCTCGCGTCCCTTCGGGGTTGGAGGGCCGCAATGTCATCTACTTCAACTTCCGTTCCGTCGATGAAAATGCCCCGGGCATCCTCAAGATCAACGGCCACCGCCATGAGCTTACCCGCCCGGGCGCAAAGAGGGACTGCCAGCAATGAGCCCTGCGTTGGATCCGCCCCGCTCAAGCCCCTACGAATCGAGCCCCAAGCTCCTCGCGATGACAATCCGCTGGACCTCGCTTGTCCCCTCCCCGATCTCGGTGAGCTTCGCGTCGCGCAGGTACCGCTCGACATTGTACTCCGTGACGTACCCGTACCCGCCGAAGATCTGCACGGCCTTGTTCGTCACCCTCGACGACATCTCGCTCGCGTAGAGCTTCGCCATCGACGCCTCCTTGCGGTACGGCCGCCCCTTGTCCTTCGCGATCGCCGCGTTGTAGACCAAGAGCCGCGCCGCCTCGATCTCCATCGTCATGTCCGCCACCATGAACTGGATCGCCTGGTGGTCGGCGAGCCTCTTGCCGAAGGTTTGCCGCTGCTTCGCGTAGGCGACCGAGTCTTCGAGCGCGGCCTGCGAGAGCCCCACGGCCATCGCGCCGATCCCGATCCGCCCGTTGTCGAGGACCTTCAGCGTGTCGGCAAATCCCCGGTCCACTTCGCCCAGCCGGTGGTCGTCCCCGACCCTCACATTGTCGAGCACGAGCTCGGAGGTCGCCGAGCCCCGCAGCCCCATCTTGTGCTCGTCTTTTGTCGCGTGGAAGCCCTTCGCCGAGGTCTCGACGAAAAAGGCCGTGATCCCGTGGCTCCCCTTGTCGGCCGAGGTGGATGCGAGGACGACGACGCCCTGCGCCTTCGAACCGTTCGTGCAGAACATCTTGGACCCCGAGAGCGCCCATTGTGCGCCCTCCTGCACCGCGCGCGTCTTGAGCCCCGCCGCGTCCGACCCCGAGCCCGCCTCCGTGAGCGCCCAGCCCCCGATCCACTCGCCCGACGCGAACTTCGGCAGCCACCGCTTCTTCTGCTCCTCGCTGCCCGCAATGTTGATGTGGCCGCAGCAGAGCGACGTGTGGCCGGCCAGCGTGAGCGCGGTCGACCCGCACCCGCGGGCCACCTCCTCCATGATGATCGCCCACTCCATCGCCCCCATCCCCTGCCCCCCGTACTCCGAAGGGACTGGCGCGCCCACGATGCCGAGCTTTGCGGCCTCCTTGAAATTCTCGAGGGGGAAGCGCGACTCCATGTCGGTCTTCTGCGCGCTCGGCTTGAGCTGCCGGTCCGCGAACTCCCGAACCGTCTGCTTCAACAACTGCTGCTCGTCCGTGAGTTTGAACCGCATGCCCCCTTCCACCCCTTTGTGCTTCACGCCGGCTGCGCCCACACCATCTCGCCGTCCGCCTGGAGTGCGACCTTCGCCCCCACCTTCGCCCCCGATGGGCACATCGCCTTCTCGTCTCAGTCCGGGGCCCTCGGTCTGGCGGCCCTCGACTACGCTCAGGATCTAGGGATCGGCATCTCGAACTTCGCCAGCCTTGGGAACAAGGCCGACATCTCCGGGAACGACGTCCTGG
>JBGPNV010000215.1:0-4592 GCA_041487695.1 Thermoplasmata archaeon
ACTTCAGCATCCGCTTGTAGAGCTGGCTGTCCACATCCGTCGTCATCTTCGAGCAGTCGACGAGGATCACGACCACGAACGCCCGCAGGAGCTGCTGGATGATCGGCGAAGCCGCCACACCCGTCTCGATGAATTCCTGGACGTCCTCGCCCGACACGTCGTAGGCGCCGAAATTCAAGGTGGCGAAGGGGTTCATCCAGCGCTGCTCCTTGATCCAGGTCGGCAGCCGGCCCGCGATCATCTTCCTGTAGCCGAAGATGAACTCGACAAGGCTCATTTCGTCCTTCAGCGTGGCCGACGGGAACATCCCGTCCTTCATGTTCTGGTAGACGGCCGCCATGAACTTCAGGGACTGCGGGGTGGCCGAGAAACGGAACGTGTCCTGGAGCCCCGTGCCGTACTTGACCTGGGCGGAGTAGAGGAGGCCGAGGAAAGTCGTCTTGCCGGAGGCACGGTCGCCGAGGATTGCTGCGGGCACGAGGCGGGAAGTCGCTTGGGAGGCTATTTAATCATTGGGCGCGGGGCAACCCACGCCTTCAAAGAACGGGCGGGGGCGCCGTTCAGCCGGCGAGGCGGCCCAGGTGCGCGACAAACGCCTCGAACTCGGCAAAGGGGTACTCCGGCTCGACGCCGCCCGCGCCAAAGATCTGTCGGCGCTTCGCGCGGACGGCGCCGCCCTTGCCGCGTTCGAGCGCGACCCACGAGAAGAAGTACGAGGGCTCGATGTGTGCCTGGGCAAGCGCTGCGACTGTGCGGGGGAGGAGCGCCGCGCCAAGGAAGCGGCCAAGTTTCGCCCGAGCGGCGCCCTCGCCGACCTCGGGCACAGCCGGCGTCGGCTCTTCGCCCTGCTTCGTGGGCGCGGTGGGCAGGGGCTCATCCGGGAGCGCGTAGACCACCACGACCTGGGGCTTGGGGGGGGGCGCTTCACTGAGGATGCGGGCGAGCGCCCCGTCGCCCTGCTCCGGGCTCTTGGGCGCCAGGGCCACGCCTCCAAGTTCGGCGACCACGACGAGCACGGTGCACCCCATCATGGCGCCCCAGCCCCCCGAGGCCGGTGCCAGGTCGCCGGGTTTCGCCCCTTCGACGAGCGGCAAGACGGCAAGCTCAAGTTCGGGGAGCCCCCGGTCGGCCTTCCCACGCCCGAAGGGCATGAATCGCTTGGCCAGCCGGTCCGGGTAGTCCATGAGGAAGGAGATCGGCGTGAGCTCAGACGCATCGTGGACCGCCGGCAGGTCGCCGCTGCAAAGGGCCTGGTGGAGCACGCCCACGGCGCGCAGCGACTCCGCGGGGCACGAGAAGCGGTAGGCCCCCTGCCCCTGCGCCGTCGAGATCCGCATCTGCGCTGCGTAGAGGAGCCCCACAAAGGTCGGCAGCGGCCCCGCGAGACGCCCCACAACGGCCCCTTTTTGCACCGCGTCGGCCATCGGAGCGACGATAGATGAAGGTGCGCGGGGAGAGGGCCCCGGCGCCCCGGGCGAGTTCCCCGGCTAAAGCCGCGCTTGGGCGGGCCCCTTTCGGGCGGGGATGCCCGCGCGCTTTGCCGCCTCGCCAAGCGCCCCGGCAATTTGCTCGCGCGCACCCTTGCGGAAGCGCGAGGACGCGGGGTGGAGCGTCACGAACACCTCGCGCGGGGCGCCCCCCAATTCGGCGCGCTCCCCGCCGCCCTTCGTCTCGCTCACCTTGACCGCGCGGCCGAGCACGGCCTTGGCGGCCGTCGCCCCCAGCGCGACGATGACCGGTGCGGCCGCTTGGGCGACCTCCCACAGGAGGAACGGGCGGCAGGCCTCGACCTCCTCCCGCGTGGGCTTCCGGTTCCCCGGGGGGCGGCACTTGACCACGTTCGTGATGCGCACGTCACGCCTCCCGAGGCCTGCGGCCTCGAGCGCTCCGTCCAGGATCGCCCCGGCGCGCCCCGCGAACGGCCGGCCCTCGAGGTCCTCCCGCTCGCCTGGCGCCTCGCCAACAATCACGAGGCGGCAGGGCGTTGGCCCCTCGCCGGCCACGACCTGTGTGCGGCTCTTCGAAAGCGGGCAGCGCGTGCAGGCGAGGTCGACGGGCATCCCTTCCAACGCGCGCCCCTCCGCCGCCCGGCAGGCCGGGTCCCCCCCCCATTGCGCGCCCACGCGCGATGAAGGTGCCGCCCACCTTGCGGCCGCTGCGCTCGCGCCAAGGGAAGGAGGACGGGACCTCACGGCCCCGGAAAAACGAGACGCCCTACGGCTGCGGCGGGTACTGCTGATTTGGGTCGTACTGCTGGTTCGGGTCGTACTGCTGGTTCGGGTCGTACTGCTGATTTGGGTCGTACTGCTGGTTCGGGTCGTACTGCTGGTCGTACCCCTGCTGGCTGTAGTCGTACGCCTGCTCCTGGGCCGGCGCGGGGCCCGGTGCCGCCGGGGGCGCCGCCGAGGGCTCAGGGCCCTTGGGGCCCTTCTTGCGCCGCATGACGAGCAGGGCGCCCACCGCCGCGGCCGCCACGACCGCGAGGAGGATGATCGTCATCGAACCGCCGGGGATGCCGATCGACTCCGTCACCTTCGCCGCAATGCTTCCGGTCACGTTCTGCGTGACCTCGACCGGGTTCGAGGCGTCGGCCGAGTCGATGACTTTCAGCATCACGGTGACCTGCCGGTCGCTCTCGAGGTCGTTGCCGATCTGCACGGTGGCCGACTTGCCCGAGGCCGTGAAGCTCTTGCCTCCCTGGATCTGCACCGTCCAGCTGAAGGTGAGCAGCGTATCGGGCGTGTCGATGTCAAGGGCCGAACCCTGCAGCTGCAGGGTCTGCGTCGCCGCGTTCAGCGAGAACCCGACCGTCGGCGCCAGGATGAGCACCTGCTTCGGCTTGTCGTTCACGTTGACGACCTCCAGCTTGAAGCGGAACTGCGTCTGCGTCTGCGCGTTGTCCCGCACCGTCACGGTGATCGTGAAGACACCGACCTCGTTGTTCGCCGGCGTGAACTCGGAGATGCAGAGGTCCGGGTCCATCGTCGGCCTCTCCGCGGCCCCTTCCGGGGTCACATCGAGCTTGGACTGGAAGGCGGAGATGATCCCGCAGGTGAGGTGCTCGGCAGGGTCCACCCGTGTCGTGGGCGCATTCGTCCGGAAGTGCAGGTCGGGGTCGTCGACGATGACCTGCATCGTGAGAGGCCCGTCCTCGTCATACTTGACAAGGGTGTCAGGCACCGAGACCGTGCGCACGGCGCCCGTGAGCGTGTCCGTGATGTTTACGCGGATGCCCGTCGGCGAGTCGTTCACATTGTTCACGCGGATCCTTACGGTCGTGGTGTCCGTGAGGCCGCCGCTGTCGGTGACCGTGACCGTGCACGTCCAGTCGCCCACATCCGCATTGTGCGCCGTGATCACGATGCGGCCCGACTGGTCCCGCAGCGTCTGGCCGCCTGGCGTCACGGTCGTGGACTCGACGCGTTGGATGTCAAAGAGCGGGCAGTTGTCGCTGTAGATCAGCGACTCCTTCGCGCTTGCCGGCACACGGTCGTCGACCGCGAAGTCGGGGTCCGTCGCCTTCAGCAAAGGCGCGGTGAAGATGACGTCCTGTGTCACGTTGATGTCCCCGTAGGACTGGAACGAGGGCGGGTCGTTCGTGTTGTTCACGATGATCGTGAAGTTCACGAAGCCCCTCTTCGAGGGCTGCCCGTTGTCATCGACCCACACACGCACGGGCCAGTTGCCCACCTCGTCGTTCGACGGCGTGAAGTTGATCCAGCCGTTCTGGTAGGGGTCGTTGTACCCCGAAGTCACCTGGAAGAGCGTCGTGTCGTCGTCGTAGCGGAAGACCGTCGGCGGCAGCCACGTGGCGATGTCGTCCGGGTCGCTCACGCACAGGTGCAGGGAGAAGAACTCGCCCTGGTCCACCTGGCGTGTCTCGGGCGTCGTGCAGATGACCGGCGGGTCGTTGATGTTGTCGATGAATACGTTGAACCGGTCGACAATGCAGGCGGCCGACGGGTCGCAGATCGTGATGTTGAAGTAATTGTCGCCGATGATGCTGTTGTCGGGGAACACGACGTAGAGCTGGAGGTTCGAGGTCGCGTTGAGGCGCGTTTGCCACGCGCCCGGGTGCGTCGTCTCGATCGTGTAGGTGAGCTCCGTCCGCAGGTTGTCGACATCGCAAAGCGTCACATTCACCGAGATGAACCGGCCCTGCTGGCCCACCGTCTGGTTGAGCGCGTCGAGGTCCGCCTGGCTGAAGCAGGGCGCGTCGTTGATCGGCCGGATCGTCACGTTGATCTTGACAACCGCGACCGAGTTCTTCGGGTCCACGGCGGTGAGCGTGATGTTCGTGAGCCCGTTCCAATCGGGCGCGCTTGCCACAAGGCAGATCGTGTTGTCGATCGTGCGGTTGTCGACAAGCGTCACGGTCTGCGCGCCCGTCGAGGGCGGCACCCGCGGGGAGACCCCCGTGATCGTGAGGGCGTCCCCTTCGGGGTCCGTGAACCAGGCGTTGAGGCCGGTCGCCGGCAGGCAGATCTGCGAGTCCTCGTCGACCGCGAACGAGCCTGCGCCCGTATAGACCGCCACCGCGTCCTTCACGTTGATCACCCACAGCAAGGACCTGGCCTTGCCGAGCTCGTCCA
>JBGPNV010000216.1:0-4527 GCA_041487695.1 Thermoplasmata archaeon
CCCACGGTGAGCGCGCTGCCGCAGCTCCAGGTGCCCGAAGGCGGGCTCGTCGAACACGCCCTTGCGCTCCCCGCCTACGTGAGCGACGGCGAGACCTCGTCCCTCAACCTGGCCTACCGGATCCTCTCCGTCAGCGACCCGCGCCTCACCGCCGTGCTGGAGGGGGCGAACGTAAGCCTCATGGCGGCCGTCGGGGCGCCAGCCATCGTCGCCGTCGAATTCGAGGTGAGCGACGGCCTTGAGAGTGCGCATGGCACGCTCGAGGTCGCGGTCCTGCGCACGAACCACCCGCCGGTGATCGTGCCCGTGCCCCTCGCGCGCGCGACCGTGGGCGTGCCCTTCTCCCTAAACCTCTCGGCCACCGACCCCGAGGGCGAGGCCGTGTCGTGGAGCGACACCTCGCCCCTGTTCGACATCACGCCTGCGGGCCGGATCGCCTTCACGCCGCGCGCCCAAGACGTCGGGACCTTCGCGGTCACGGTGACCGCGAGCGACGGGCGCCTCACGGCGAGCCACTCGTTCGTCCTCACGGTCGCGCTGCGGGTTCTCACGATCGAGGTGCGGAACCTCCCCGTGATCCGGACGGCCGCCGGCGAGGAAGTCGTGGTCGACCTGACGCAGCTCTCTCCGGACCCCGAGGTCACCTTCCTCGCAGACAACGGGGCCGTGCGGATCGACCAAGCGACCCGGACGCTGCGGTACACGCCCTCGGGCAACCCCGCGTTCGAGACGATCCTCCTCAACGTCTCGAAGCCCGGGTTCCCGACGACGCGCGCCGCGATCAGCCTCGACGTCGCCGGCGAGGTGCCGGGCGGCCTCCTTGCGGGCGGCGAGGGCGCCGCGCTGCTCGTGTTTGCGCTGGCCGGTGCCGGACTTGCCGGGCTCGCGGGGTTCGGCCTCCTGCGAGCGCACCAGGGGCGCCTGCGGGACGAGCGCATCTTCATGATAGAGGGCGAAGGCAAGGGCGAAGCAAAGGGAGGGGCCGCCAGCGCGGGCGTTCGCCCCAAGGGCGATCCAGCGGCCAAGCGGCGGCGCCGCGAGGAAGAGTAGCGCGCCTTCAAGGCGGAAACCTTTAAACTCGGCCCCCACTCCCCGGGCTTGTCTTCGTGGGCAGGTAGATCAGCTGGAAGATCGCGTGCTTCGCAAGCACGAGGCCGCGGGTTCAAATCCCGTCCTGTCCACTCCCTCTCCTTCTGGAAGTGGAACGATCCCAGCGTCAGTCAATATTCAACAAGAGTTCATATACTTACGAGTTTTGCTGTTCAACAAGAGTATATGAATGAGGTACACTTGCAGAATAGGGCCCGGCAGCGAACGACAGTCGCAGCTGGACGGATTCGAGAACGCATCATTAGCCTCCTGCTGGGGGCGGGACGCGCTGCACCACGGACCGCGTACGAAGTCGCGAGGGCTGCTGGCTGCACGACCTCCTATGCCTACGCATACGTGAGCAAACTCGAGGCAGAAGGGCTCGTCCGCGGGACCGCCGTCGCCCGCCCGCGCGACCTCCTCGAGCATTGGAAAACCATCCGCGAGCGACCGCGCCCGATAGACTTTTTCGTTCCCAATCAGGTCGCGCTCTTGGTTCCGGCGCCCCCGTTGCCCTATGCGGCTTCCACCTACCTCGCCGAGTCGCGCAGGTACCACTACTTGTTGCCCGTCCGTTGGGATCTCTATATCCGTGAAGCCGACCTGGCCGATTGGGCGGCCTCTTGTCAAGATCGCGGCGGGCTCAGGGGCCCTGGAAACGTCCGGCTCCTCGTGGGCGACCCTTGGGTTGCCGAGAACTCCTTCGAAGAGGGAACAACCGTTGACCCGGGCGTTGGACGTGACCCACTCAAATGGGTCGGCGATCCGCGCCTCGTTCTGGATCTTCTGGTCGAAGGCTCAGTCTGTGTTGAGGCCGCCGAGCTAATCATGAAGCGGAGGGGGTGGGGCGGACGTACCCGGACGCCGAGACGAAGCTGAGCCGGTCGTACCTCGAGGCCGTGGCGAAGGCGGTCCGCGACCCAGTTCTCCTCGTGGGCGGCTGGGGCGTCTACTTCACCGTGACGTCCGCGTACGTGAGGCTCTACGGCCGCGACTATTCGTTCAGCCGCGACATCGACCTCGGCTTTCACCTCGATCCGGGGTGGGTATCGAGCAGATCCGCAACTCGAGCCTCGGCAAGTCGGTGCGGTCGCTCGTCAAGGGGGGATTCGCCGGGGAGGGGTTCCGCCTTCGCATGGACTTCGCCCACGACGGCGGGCGCAGGTTGACGGACGAGGAGTCGCGGGGCTTGCAGTCGTACGAGATCGCGAGACTGTACGTCGATCCGCTGGTGGACTACCCGCACCCGTTGAGGACGGAGGCCATCGGTTTCACGGCGGCCGACGAGCCCCAACTGTTCCCTCTGTTCCTGAAGCCCGGCGCGCCTTAGCCTTCTCGCGGACCTCGCGTCGTGGGACGGCGGCCGGCTCTGCGTGCATCTCGGCCCTTACGATCTGAATGTACTTCGAGACGAGGGGGTTCTCGCGAAGGGCGACTTCGATGAGGGCGGACTTCGCTTGCCCCGAGCGGGCAACCAGGACGTCAAGGGCTTGGTCGACCTCGGGCGCAAGGCTGATGGAGAGCTTGGATGCGGGCATGTTGTCTGGTATTGCTGTGGTACTACCCTGGCAATAAAGCTACCGGATTGTTGGGCAAGGGGGGCGGGCAAAAAGGACAGCGGGGAGTTGTTTCCACGGGGAGGGTGCGCGGGGAGCAGCCAGGGCGGGGGGCGAGCAGTCTTCCGTCTGTCCATTCGAACCACGCGCGGCGGGCGGCATTTGACACAACCAACCTTATCCGACGTTGGAAACGTGCGTTGTCCGACTGATCCCCGGGGGCGACCGAGGCTCCGAAAGGCCTAAGGGGACATAACCCATCGAAGGATCGGTTCAATTGGGCACGAGGGGCAGTGAGCAAGCGACCGGGAAAGCGGCTTCCCGGCTCATCGACCAGCGGATCCGCGAACTGGGGGGTTGGCGCGGGGAGACCCTGGCCCGCATGCGCGCGCTGATCCTGGAAGCCGACCCCGAGATCACCGAGGAGTGGAAGTGGGGCGTCCCGGTGTGGTCGCACCACCGGATCGTCTGCACCGGGGAGACGTACACGAAGGTCGTGAAGCTCACGTTTGCCCGGGGGGCCAGCGTCCCAGACCCCTCGCGCCTCTTCAATTCCAGCTTGGCCGGCAACACGCGGAGGGCGATCGACATCCACGAAGGGGAGAAAGTCGACGCGGGCGCGTTCAAGGCGCTCGTGAAGGCCGCGGTGGCCCATAATGTCCCGCCGGCGAAGAAACGGTAGACCCAGACGTGCAAGTGCACGCTGCGGCGCGCGGCGCATGTACGACACTTCCGTGGCGCCGCTGGCACCCCTTCCGCGCCATTCAGCGGATCCCGAGCGCCGCGACTACGTCCTCCGTGCTAACGGCGGGCACGGGAGCCTTCGCCTTCAGCTCCTTGTCCTGCGTCCACAGCGTGGCGCTAAGCGCCAGCGCCGTCGCCACGTACGGGGCGTCGAGGGGGACCCCCCGGCCCAAGCCCGCCTCCGCTTCCGGCAAGCGCGCGCGAATGAGCGCCGGGGGCAGGTCCCCGGTCCGGTCCCGCAACGCGCCGAGGAGAAGGTCGAACGCGGCCCCGGTGACCCGGCTCTTCTTCAGCAGGTACGGGCGGTTGCGCTCGAATTCTGCCCAGATGGTGGAAGGGGTGTGGAGGTCGAGGTCGCCGTACAGCAACAGGTGCCTTGTGGTGCCATCCCGCAGGAGCGCGCCGAAGAGGACGTTCGCATCGACGATAACAGGCCCGTCGAGCCGGGGGAGCCGGGCCGTCATGCCTTGCCAACTTCGCGCAGGAGGCGTTCCTTCGCCTTGCGGGCAAGCCGGCGAATGTCCGCGTGGCTGAGCTGCGACTCCGCGAAGGCGGCGTCGAGCGCGTGGAGCTCTCGGATCTTTCGGCGGATGGCTTGGCGGGCCACCTCGCTCCAGCCGATCTCCGGGTGGGCCTTGACCCACCGGGCCGTCTCCTCGTCGAGCGCGAGCGTGATGTTGGGCACGGGGCAAGGATATGTGAACTCACATATCTAGGCTACGTTGGAAGATCCGGAAACCGGGGTGCAGCTATCACCCATGACCGCACCGCGGGCGGGGGGAGGCCGGAAGGTCATCCCTCCGGGAAAGCCCGTTTGATGCGGGCAAAAGGGAGAGCGGGGCCCGCAGCAATACCCGCGGGGAGGGCTTGCGGGGAGCAGCCGTGGCAGGGGGCGAGCAGATTCCTCCCGGTTCAGGCCGATTCGGGGTTCGGAGCCAACGGAAAAAAACCCTAGCACCCCCAAACGGCCTCGGCGCAACCAGCCTCACTCGCCGTGGCGGCTGCCCGCTCTGGCCGTCGGCACCAGGGTTCGCCGCCCGCGCTCCCCCCGCTAGCGGTAATAAGCCGCCCGCCCCTCCCCCGCCCGTGGCGAAACGAACACGCGCCCCCCGCCCCGCTCGCATCCCTCCCACCCTCG
>JBGPNV010000217.1:0-4522 GCA_041487695.1 Thermoplasmata archaeon
GACACGGTCATCGTCATCCCCAACGACAAGCTCCTCGAGCTTGTCCCCAGGCTCTCCCTCAACGCCGCCTTCAAGGTCGCCGACGAGATCCTCGTGCGCGCGATCAAGGGCATCACCGAGACGATCACCAAGCCCGGACTCGTGAACCTCGACTTCAACGACATCAAGACAATCATGAAAAGCGGCGGCGTCGCGATGATCGGCCTTGGCGAGAGCGAGGGCGATGAGCGCGCGAAGGAGGCGATCGAGGAAGCGATCAACTCGCCGCTCATCGACCTGGACATCTCGGAGGCGACCGGCGCGCTCGTGAACGTCGTGGGCGGCCCCGACATGACGATCACGGAAGCCCAGGAAGTCGTCCAGATGGTCCACGACCGGATCTCGCCCACCGCACGCATCATCTGGGGCGCGGCCGTCGACCCCTCCCTCGAAGGCAAGATGCGCATCATGCTGGTCGTGACCGGCGTGAAGTCGAAGCAGATTCTCGGAAAGGAAGAGGCGGCCAAGCGCGCGCGGACCGAGATGGGCATGGAGTTCCTGAGGTAGGGCTGAGAGCCCGCACGCGGTCCCCCCCCGCCCCGGCCGCAGAGTCCCCCCTTGCTGGACGCACCCAGAGGTTCCTATCGCCGGCCTGCGGATTCAAGGGGGGGATCATGGCCCCTTGGGGCGTTACCGGCACCGGCCCAAGGTGCGCCACGCGAACCGCCCCGATCCCAGGGCCTTGCCAACGACCCCGCTGGAACGCTTCCGCTCCCACCGGCTCGTGGCCAGCGCACCCACGACAACAGTTATATGGACGGGCCGGATTGCGCGCCGTTGCATTGGTTCCAGATGACCCCCTCCCCTAGACGGGGCCGTCGGATCGGCAAGGAAAGGGAGCAGCCTGGTCGACATCCTGGAGACGTCCGAGGCTTTCCAGGCGCGGGTCAACTCGTGGTTCCAGAACCGGCGGAGGGGCCGTTATATGCGCGTCCTGCGCCTCGCGGTCCGGCCGGAGCGGGACGAGTATTTCAACACACTAAAACTCGCCTTTGCGGGCCTGCTCGTCCTTGGGCTAACCGGGTTTGCGATCCAAAACCTCATGGAAAAGGTGTCGAGTTGGCTCGGCGGATGGCTCCACCTCTGAGCAGGCCGCAGCCGAGGGCAGGAGGACGAGCATGAGCGGCACCGAGGAAACCCGGGAGGCGGCGGCCCCAGCGGCGGCCCCAGAGGCGACCCCGCCGAAGCAGGCGGCCAAGGCGCCCCCCAAGGCTTCGAGGTCGAAGGCCAAAGCCGTGGAGGTGGAGGAGCTGGAGCCAGTCTTCCCGGTCGCAATCTACGCGGTGAAAACCTCGATCGGGCACGAGAAGGCCGTCGCGGACGGGATCGCGGTGAAGGCGAAGCGCGAGAAGGTTGAGGTCTATTCGATCCTCTCGCCGGCGCCGATCCGAGGGTACGTGTATCTCGAAGGCGTAAACCCGGACCGCCTCACGGACCTCATCAAGGGCGTCAAGCGCGCACGCGGGATGGTCCGCGCGCGGGGGTCGGACGACCCGGCCGACTCGATCATCCCCATCGAACAGATTGAGCCCTTCCTCGAGCCGAAGCCCCTCGTGTCGGGGATCGTGGAGGGGAACATCGTGGAAATCACCCAGGGGCCGTTCAAGGGCGAGAAGGCCCGCGTGACGCAAATCGACGAGTCCAAGGAGGAGATCACGGTAGAGCTCATTGAAGCGATGATCTCGATCCCGATCACGGTCCGGGGCGATGCGGTCCGGGTTCTAGAGAAGGAAGAAGGCGAAGAAGGCCCCGGGAACACCGGCTGACGCAGTAACTTGCAATCGCGGGGGAGAAACACATGGCGGACACGGTTGAAGTCATGATTGAAGGCGGCGCGGCGACGCCCGGGCAACCCCTCGGCCCGGCCTTGGGCCCGCTCGGCGTGAACGTTGTCGCGATCGTGACGGAGATCAACAAGAAGACCGCGGCCTTCAAGGGGATGAAAGTGCCCGTGAAGATCGTGATCCAGGCGGACAAGTCCTTCGCCGTGTCGGTCGGCACGCCGCCGACCTCGGCGCTCGTGATCGCCGAGGCAAAGGTGGAGAAGGGGTCAGGGAGCCCGAAGTCCGCGATGGTTGGCAACCTCACGTTTGACCAAGTGATCAAGATCGCCGCGATGAAGGAAGGCGACCTGCTCGGCAAGTCGGTCCGCGACCGCGCGCGCGAGGTCGTGGGTACCTGCGTTTCGATGGGCGTGACGGTCGATGGCAAGGACCCGCGCGAGGTACAAAAGTTGATAAGTGGGGGCCAGTATGACGCGGCCCTCAAGCCGGGGGCCAAGTAGGGCCAGCGGTTGAAACCGTAGGAGGGGGCGAGCCCCCGTCCGCACTACGGGGGTGAAGTGGCGATGGTCGACCAGGAAACGCTGAAGGCGGTCAGGAAGGCGCTCGAGGAGCGGCCCAAGCGGAATTTTGTCGAGACCGTAGAACTCGCAATCAACCTGAAGGACGTCGACCTCACGATCCCCACGAACCGCATTGACGAGGAAGTCCAGCTCCCCCACGGGCGCGGCAAGGCCGTGAGGGTGGGCGTCTTTGCTTCCGGCGAACTTGCGGTCCGGTCGAAGGCCGTTGCCGACATCGTGATCCCGCCCGAAGAGATCGAGAAGATTGCGACGGACAAGCGGCGGGCGAAGCACCTCGCGGCCGAGACGGACTTCTTCCTCTCGGAGGCCCCACTCATGCCCACGATCGGGCGCAGGCTCGGGGTCGTCCTTGGACCCCGCGGCAAGATGCCGAAGCCCATTGCGCCGAGCGCGGACCCCAAGCCGATCATTGAGATGATGCGCACGACCGTGCGCGTCCGCTCCCGCGACAAGCGCACGTTCCACGCGGCGGTGGGGTCGACGGCCATGACCGCGGAGCAGCTGGCCGAAAACGTCGACGCAGTCATCAAGCGCCTCCAAACGAGGCTCGCGAGGGGGCGGCTCAACATCCACTCGGTCTACGTAAAGACCACGATGGGCAAGGCGGAGCGGCTGTTCTAGGGGGGACGAACATGGCGAAGCAAGTCCCGCAGGGCAAGAAGGCCGTCGTCTCCGGACTCGTGCACTCGCTCGAGACGAAGAGGGTCGTGGGCGTGCTGGACATCCGGGGGATCCCCTCGAGCCAGCTCAACGTGATGCGGCGGGGCCTGCGCGGTTCGGCCGAGATCCTCGTTGCCAAGAAGACGCTCGTGAAGATTGCCCTGAAGGAGGCCAAGCCCAAGGGTGGCGACGTGTCGAAGCTCGAGCCCTACCTCACGGGCCAGCCCGCCTTCATTGCCTCGGACCTCAACCCCTTCAAGCTCTTCCAGAAGCTCGAGGCGACCAAGTCGAAGGCGCCGGCCAAGGGCGGGGAAATCGCCAAGGAGGACGTGACGATCAAGGCGGGCGACCTGCCCTTCAAGCCGGGGCCCATCGTCGGCGAACTGCAGAAGGCGGGGGTGCCGGCCGCGATCGACCAGGGCAAAGTCGTCGTCAAGAAGGACAAGGTGCTCGTGCGGGCCGGCGAGGCGATCTCGCGCGAGCTTGCCCCCGTCTTGACGAAACTCGAGATTTTCCCCGTGGAGGTCGGCCTCAACCTCAATGCGCTCGTTGAAGAGGGCCTCGTCTACACGCCGGGCGTCCTGCGCGTCGATGTCGACCAGATCCTCGCCGACGTGAGGCGCGGGGCGTCCTCATCCTTCAACCTCGCGGTCTACGCGGGCTACCCGAACGAGGTCACGATCCGGCCGATCCTCGCGGTCGCCAACCAGAAGGCGATGAACCTCGCCGTCAACGCGGGGGTCGTGAACGCCAAGACCGCGAAGCTCTTCGTCCTGCGCGCGCACGGCCAGATGATGGCGGTCGCCTCGCGGCTCAAGCAGGGGCTTGACGACGACCTGAAGGCCAAGCTCGCCGGGGCCGCGGCGGCCGCGCCGGCAAGGGCGCCCACCGAGGGCAAGCCCTCGAAGCCTGCGGAGAAGCCCGAGAAGACGGAAGAGGCTGTGAGCGAGGACCAGGCCGCAAGCGGCCTTTCCTCGCTCTTTGGATGATCACACCAAGTCGGCAATCAAACCAAAAAGGGAGGAGAACGAATGGAATACGTGTATGCCGCGATGCTCCTGCATTCGGCGGGCAAGAAAGTGAGCGAAGACGCAGTGACGAAGGTGTTGAAGGCCGCGGATGTTCCCGTGGAAGCGACCCGCGTCAAAGCGCTGACGGCCGCCCTCGAGGGCGTAAACATTGACGAGGCGACCGCGATTGCCGCGCCGGCCGCCGCCGCTCCCCAGCCCGCGCACGCCGCCACGCCGTCGAAGACCGAGGACAAGAAAAGGGAAGAGAAGAAGGAACCCGACGTCTCCGAGGACGAAGCAGCTGCAGGTCTTGGCGCGCTGTTCGGCTAAGAGGCAGGACGCACGCTCCTCCCGGCCGGGGCCTCAAGCGAGGCCCCGCCTGGGGTTGTCCCCTCCTTGCGAGGGGCCGGCGACCCAAACGGCTATCGTGGGGCTTGGGGAAACGTCC
>JBGPNV010000218.1:0-4518 GCA_041487695.1 Thermoplasmata archaeon
AGCATACGGGCACCGTGACCTACGACATCCATGACAATACCTTCGAGTACGGCCAGGACGGCATCTACGTCGGTGGCTCCTCGCCCACCACGACCTACCGCGTGCACGACATTTCGTTCTACGGCGAGGGCGGGTACGGCTTCGGGTTCGCCGTCGAACTCGGGTACGGCAACGACCGCTTCGGAGGCGTTGCCGACCTCTACAACCTGAGCTTTGCCGCGTGCGAGTGGGCGGCCTCGCTCTACGGCGTGGTCGACGCGAACGTCTCCGCCACGATGACGAATGTGACAATCACGGGTTGCAACAACGGGATCACGGCGAACGAAGGCTCGTGGACCGTGCGGGACTCCACGGTGGTGTCGACGAGCCCGCAGTACGAGGGGCGGACGAACGGCCACATCTACGTCCGCCACACGGTGGACACCGCGCTCAGCGCGACTGCGACCTTCGCGGGGGGCAGCGTGGAGCACCTCGTCGTCCTCAACGTGGTCGGCGCCACCTGGCAGGGAGGCGTCCCGGTCCTCGGCGACCTCGTCGCGCTTCGCGATGGCACGGGGAGCGTGGGCCTCTGGCTCGACCCGATGAACTGGACGGCGCGCGAGATTGTGTGGTGGGGCGTCTACTTCGGTTCGCCCCAAGTGGACAACCGGGACCTGCGGCCCCAGATTTCCGACGGGCCCCAGGTTTTCCCGTGCGTCCCCTCGCCCTTCCTCGTGACGGAGCCCATGAGCCCGCTTACGATCGTTTGCAACGACAACCGCGCGCCCACGTTCTCCTTCACCCGACCCGCCCCCAACTGGATCCAGAACTGGTCGAATGTCTCCGCAAACGGGTCGGCAACCGAGTACGGCTCCGGCATCAACACATTCGAATGGAGCTTGGACAACGCTTCGTGGGGGCCGGTGGCGTACAGCGGGGCCGCGGAGCTCGCTTGGTCCTTCGAGGCTGCGAGCGTGGCCGATGGGACCTACACGATCTTCCTGCGCGCCGTCGACCGGACGGGCAACACGGGCTATGGCTCGAGGGGCCCCATCGTGGTGGACACCGTGCGGCCCTCCCTCGGCCTCCCCACGTTGCCCGTGTATGCGGCGGAAACGCTCCTCAACCTCTCGGGCACGACCGAAGCGTTTGCCACCGTGTCGTACAGGACGACGGGGGGCGATGCAGGCTCAGCCTCGGCGGCGGCCGACGGGTCCTTCGACCTCGTGGGAGTCGCCCTCGAGGAGGGCTTCAACAGCATCACGATTGTTTCCACCGACCGCGCCGGCAACTTCGTCGCGCGCCAGGCCACGATCACGGTCGACACGGTGCCGCCCGCGATCGTCGTCTTCCAGGAGACGGTCACCTACACGAAGGAGTCAAGCGCACCATTCGCGGGGCTTACCGAGGCGGACGCCGTCGTGCGGGCCAACACCGTGGTGGCCGCTCGGTCGGGCGAGTCGTTCAACTTCACCCTCGCGCTTTCGGCCGGGCTGAACCAACTCAACGTGACCGCGACGGACGCCGCGGGGAACACGGCGCGCTGGTACGGCGCCGTGTGGTACGACGCCGACCTGCCGTGGCTCAATGCCTCCGTGACCGCACCGGGGGTTGCCGACGACGGCACGCCGGTGACGCGGGCGGCGAGCGTCTCGGCCAACGGCACGCTTGGGGACTCATCGACGCGCGTGGCTTCTCTTACGGTGAACGGCGACCCGAAGACCTTCGACGGCTCGGGCGCGTTCTTCCTTTCGCTCGAGGTCGGCGAGGGGCTCAACACCTTTGTGTTCACGGCCACCGACCTCGTGGGCAACGTGAAGTCGCTGACCTTGCGCGTGCTGCGAGACAGCGCGGCGCCCACGGCCAACGCGACCCTGCGGGAGGCGGACTCGCCACTGGTCTTGATCGACTCGGCCTGGTTTACGAGGGGAACCTTTGTGATCGTCGAGCTCTCGATGAGCGAGGAGGGGCTCGCCACGGTCCAATCGGAGACTCGCGCGGCTGCCGCGGGACCCAACCGGTTCAACGTGAGCCTCCACGAGGGGACGAACACGATCGCCTTCTCGTTCCGCGACCGGGCCGGGAACTTGGGGACGCCCGGGACGCTCGGGGTCGTCCGCGACAGCGTGCCGCCTCGGGCCTCGATCAATTCGCCGCCCAACGGCGCGGTTGTCGAAGATGCGCGCGTCCAGGTGAGCGGGGTTTCGGAGGCGGGCGCCCAGGTGACGGTAAACGGCGAAGTCGTGGCCGTGGGCGCCGGCGGCGGGTTCAGCGCCGCGGTCGATGTCCTTGCCGGCACCGACACGACGATCACGGTGGTGGCAAAGGACACGCTCGGCAACCAGAACACCACGGCGGTTACCATCTCGCGCAGGGCGGCCTCGGTCACGACCGCGGCCTCTGCCGACCTTAGCGTCGCGGTCGCGCTCCTCGTTGGGGTGGCCGCGGGCGTTGGGATCGGCTTTTTCGTCCGCGGGCGCTCGAGTGGACCCGACGGAGAGGCCGAAGAGCCCGCAGGGGCGCCTTCGGCAGCGCGGGCGCAAGCGCCGGTGGTCGAGCCTGCAGCGCTTCCCCCCGAGCGCGCCCAGAGGGGCCCGAAAGGGCCGCGAGGACCTCGGCCGCCGGGCGCGTAAATGGCCCGCGTGCAAGGCCCGCGCTTCAGCGGGCGCGGCGGCACCACCCCCCTTCCGGCCGATCGTTGACTTTCACCCGTGCCGAGCGGATGGCTTGAAATAGGCCAGGACGGGAATCGCCCCCCTACGGGCAGCCCCGCTGCCCGGGAGTTCGGGGGTTTCCACTTGCGCACGGTTCGACTGGTGTTCTGGGCAGCTGCTGGAATTCTCGCTTTGGCCGGGCTGGCCGCCCTTTCGGGCCCCGCCGCCGCGGCGATCACCATCTCGGGCGACTGGACTGTCTCCGGCGTCGAGTCGTACGCGAACGACACAATCACCGTGCTGGCCAACGGCTCCACGGGGAACCTCTACATCCTACCGGGCGCGGAGCTCCACCTCAGCGGAATCCTGCTCATCCTCCCCAACAACCGCACTCTCGACAACCAGGGATACCTCGAGTTGCGCAACTCGACGATCCGCAGCCCCAACTGGCTCTTCTACCTTCGCGGAGGCGCCGACCTTTCCGATGTCTCGCTCTTCAATGTATCGAGGGACGCCGGCGGCGGCGTTTCGGGCACCTACGTCACGAATTCGAGCGTGACCTTCGCGCGGGTGCGGTGGGAGTACACGGTCGCCGGCTTCGGCGCGCGCGATTGGTTCATCCATATCCGCACGGTGATGGACTTCAGCACGAACTACGTCGGTCGCCGCGGCCAAGTCAGCTACGAACTTCCGACGATCTCGAGCAACGTGGACATCGAGATTGCCTACAACCGGTTCCAACTCGGTGGAGGGTTTGGCCCGGGCTCCGAGCGCACGACGGGGGTGGCGATCGCCAATGCTCTCCACTCCGGCCAGGTCACCTTCGAAATCCACCACAACAACTTCACGTCGGGCGACGACGGGATCGCGTTCGGTTCGTCCTCGTCGACAACGACCTACCTCATCCACGACAACGTCCACACGGACGCCGGGAGCGCGGCCCTCGAGGTGGGTCAAGGCTCGGCATCCGACCGGTTCGGGGGCGTCCTTAGCGTATGGAACATGACGGTCTACGACTCGGCCCGCGCGATCCGGCTCTACGGGATCATCGGCGGGGGCATTGTGGGCAGCGTCGAGAACCTCACGATCCACAGCGCCGCGAGCATGTTCGGTCGCACGGGCATCGTAGCCAACGAGGCGTCCTGGGAAATCCGGAACTCGACGGTCCAGATGGCAAGCGCCGACATACAATACCAAGGCGAGTCGAACGGCCACGTCCGGGTCTACACGACGACGGACCGCACGCTTTCGGGCGTCCAGGTGACGCAGACGGGCGGGAGCGTCGAGCACTTCGCCTTCCTCAACATCCTCGGGGCGACCTGGCAAAACAGCGTCACGATCCTCGGCGACCTTGTAGCGCTCCGCGAGGCGACGGGCAACGTGAGCCTATGGCTCGACCCCACGAACTGGACGCCCCGCGAGATCGTGTGGTGGGGCATCTACCGCAGCGCGCCCCAGGTCGACAACCGCGACCTGCGGCCGGAAATCCCCGACGGGCCCTTGACATTCGCCTGCGCGCCCAATCCGTTCCTGGTGACGGACCCGATGAGCCCCCTTACCCTTGTGTGCACGGACAACAGCCCGCCCACGGTTGCGGTTGCCCACCCCGTCGCGAACTGGATCCAGAACTGGTCAAGCCTTGCCGCCGACGGTTCGGCGAGCGAATACGGGTCGGGCGTGAACACCTTTGAGTGGAGCTTTGACAACGCCTCGTGGGGCCCTGTGACCCAAAGCGGCGCCGGCCAGCTGAACTGGTTGGTCTCGATCCCAAGCATCGCCGATGGGCCGTACACGGTCTACCTGCGCGTGGTCGACCGCACGGGCAATGCGGCCTACGCCTCCAGGGGCCCCTTCGTCGTGGACACCACACCGCCCGTCCTCAGCC
>JBGPNV010000219.1:0-4518 GCA_041487695.1 Thermoplasmata archaeon
CCTACGTCTACAGGATGTACCGGGAGGGCGAGGCGGCTGTGGTGGTCACAAGCGAGCTGCGGGCGATGGGCGTCTCGAGGTACGGCTCGCTGGAGGAAGCGGTCGCCGGGCCGGCTAAGGAGCCGTGAGGACGGGGCGGGCCGCTCCAAGAGTTCAAGTCCCCCCTGGGCCGATCCCGAGGTCGTGGTCGACGCGCCCCCAAGCCAGCAGGCGAAGTTCCTCGAGCGGCTGGAGACCTTCCGCGACCGCCTGCTGCAGGTCGATTGGCGCAACCGCTCGATCCTCCTGCGGCAGGCCCGGCGCAAGTGGTCGCTCGACCTCGCGGCTTTGGGGCCGCTCTTCGCCGGTGTCGCGGAGGAGGCCGTCGAAAAGGGCCTCGCGGGCTCGGGCCGCGTCGCCCTCGTGCTCGACTCCGACGACTCCGACACGGCGAAGGACATCCGCGCCTCGGTCACGCAGCTTGAGCGCAGCGTGCGGCTGATCTTCGAGGAGTCCGGGCTCGACGACTGCTACCTTGGCTTCCCCTTCGTCGTGGGGCACATTGCCCCCGACAAGTTCGTGCGCGCGCCGATCGTGCTCTTCCCCGCATCGCTCGAACGGGTGCGGGGGAGCCGGGGAGCGGGCTTCTACCTGACCTTCTCGGAGGACGAGCCGCCCGTCCTCAACCGCGCGCTCCTTGCGGCGCTGCGGAAAGTGCGCGGGATCGCGGTGCCCAAGGGCCTCGAGGACTCCCTTGCCGCCGCCCTCGAGGCGCCCGAGGGGTCGCCGGCCGAGGCCGACGCGGTGCTCGCGTTCCTCCAGCGGCTCCACCGGACGCTTGAAAGCGCCTCGTTGCCGCTCGTCGACCAGCTGCCTGCCTCGTCCAAGCCCGTCCCGCTTGCGCCGATCACGGCCGATGGCCTTTCGGCGCTGCCGCCCACGCGGCTCCACCTCGAACCGCTCGCGCTCGTCGGCAGCTTCCCGCAAGGGTCGACCGCGATCTTCGCGGACTACGAGGCGCTCCTGGAGCGCGCGGCGGGGGGGGAGACGGACCAGGGGATCGTCGACGACCTCCTGGAGGCGCCCGCCGCGAGCCCGCCGACGCAGCCGCCCGAGGCGGCACGGCAAATCGACTTGATCCCCGACCGGCGGCTGAACTTCGCGCTGCCGACCGACGGGAGCCAAGACGCGGTCCTCGTCGAGGCGCAGCAGGCGGACTGCGTCGTCGTGCGGGGGCCGCCCGGGACGGGAAAGTCCCAGGTGATCGTCAACCTGATCACGGACGGGCTCGCCAAGGGCCAGCGCGTCCTCGTCGTGTGCCAGAAGCGCGCGGCGCTCGACGTGGTATTCCAACGCCTCGAACGGGCGGGCCTTGCCGACGCGGCGCTCCTCGTGCACGACTCCCGCGCGGACCGCGCGGACCAATACAAGCGTCTCGCACGGCGCATGGACGGCGCGGCCCCGCCCGTCGACGAGCGGCTCGCGCGGGTCTTCGAGGAGACGACGGTGGCGGTCGACCGGATGGTGGCCGAGCTCAACACCCTGGTGGCCCCGCTTTGGGCGGAGGCGTTTGGCGGCGTGCGTCCCTTCGAGCTCTACGGGGCTGCCGCCCCGGGGTACACGCCACGGCTCTCGTTCAAGGGGTCGGCAGAGACCCTCACCGTGGCCGACCTCAAGGAAGCGATCGAGGCGTGCCCCAAGCTCGAGGAAGGCAGCCGGCGCTTCGACGGCGCTGACGCGCCGCTCGCCGGCCGTAAGCCCTTAGCCGCGGCGGGGCTCGGCGTGAAGGGAGAATTCGACGCGGCCCTTGCCAAGGTCGAGCAAGCCGCCAGCGAGGACGCGCTCTGCCTGCGTGAGCCTGGCGCGCAGGCCGCGATGATCTCCCATGCGATGGCGTTCAACGCCCTCAAGGCAAAGGGCTACCGCTTCCTCCTCCCCTCGTGGTGGAGGGCCTCCGGCGCCGTCCGTCGCCTCCAGCAAGCGCGGCCCCTCGACGCTCGCGTGCAGGACCCGGTCGCGCTCGAGAAGGCGCTCGCCGCGGGCGCGCAGCTCTCGGGGGCCGTGGGCGGCCTCGACAAGTGGCTGAAGGAGGACGGGTGGGCGTCGCTGAGCGCGACGCTCGAGGACCCCAAGGCGGTGAAGGCGCGCGCCGGCGCGATGCGCGGCGCGCTTTCGAGCTTCGAGGCCGTCGTCGAGCACGACAGGCGAGTCGCGGGGCTCTCGCCGGCCGCCGGCGCCCTCTACGCGGCTTGCGCAGCGGGCCTTGCTGGCTCCCCCGAGCCCTGGGCCCCGACGCTGAAGCAGGAGGTGTACCGCGGGTGGATCTCGGCCTTCGAGGCTCTGCACCCTCAGCTCGTCGGCGAGCCCTTCCAGAGGTACCTCGAGCTTCGCGGCCGCCTCGCCCAGGCGCTCACGGCGCGCCGCGAGCTCCTCGTCGCACAGCTTGCGGGCGACCTCGCCCGCCGCTACCGAACGGCGAAGCTGCCCCCGGGCGACTTCCACCCGAACAGGAAGGCCGACACGGAGTGGAAGAAGCTCGCCTACGAGTTTGGCAAGCAGCGCCGCGTGAAGTCGATCCGGCGGCTCCTCGAGGAGTTCCCCTTCCCGTTTGCCGAGGTCGCGCCCTGTTGGCTCACATCCCCCGAAGCCGCCTCCGACATCTTCCCCCTCGAGCGCGGCCTCTTCGACCTCGTGATCTTCGACGAGGCGAGCCAGCTTGCCGTCGAGCGCGCGCTGCCGGCGATCTACCGGGGGAAGCGATCGGTGATCGCGGGCGACGAGAAGCAGCTGCGCCCCTTCGACCTCTTCCAGATCCGCGAGGACGAAGACGACGAGGAGGAAACGGACAGCGTGACGGAGGCCGAGAGCCTCCTTGTCCTTGCGATGCGCATCTTTACGCCGAGGTACCTGAGTTGGCACTACCGATCGAAGTTCCAGGAGCTCATCGACTTCTCGAACCATGCGTTCTATGAGGGCAACCTCCAGATCGCGGCGAACGTGGGGCGCTCCCCGGGCCTTCCCCCCATCGAGTTCGTGAAAGTCGCAGGGGTTTGGCAGGACCGGACGAACCCGAAGGAGGCGGAGCAGGTCGTCGACATCGTGAAGGTCCTCCTCGCCTCGAAAGGCGCAAAGGGCGAGGCGCCCTCGGTCGGCGTGATCACGTTCAACGACTCGCAGCGCGACCTCGTCCTCGACACGGTCGAGGCGCGCCGCGGAACCGACCCCGAGTTCGACAGGGTTTGGGCCGCGGCCGATGCCCCGGACCGGCTGCTGGACGACCGCCCCTTCGTCAAGAACCTCGAAAACGTCCAGGGCGACGAGCGCGACATCATCGTCTTCTCCGTGGGCTACGCGCCGGGCCCCGACGGGAAGATGCGCGTGCAGTTCGGGTCGTTAAGCCAGGAGGGGGGCGAGAACCGCCTGAATGTGGCGGTGACAAGGGCCCGCGAGAAGGTCATCCTCGTCGCGTCCTTCGACCCGAAGGCCCTGCCTGTCGACGACTCCAAGAACCTTGGGCCCCAGCGCCTCAAGCAGTACCTCGTCTACGCCGAGGCCGTCTCGAAGCTGCGCAAGGACGCGGTGGCCGCCGTGTTGAAGGACCTCGACCCGGCGGCGGGGCAGGCCCCCCCGGCCTATGTCGCCCTCACCTTCGAGCGCCCGTTCGAGGACCAGCTGAAAGAAGCGCTTGAGGCGGCAGGCCTCAAGGTCGACCAGAGGGTCGGCTTCAGCGAGTACAAGGTCGACCTCGCCGTCGCGCACCCGACGACTCCGGGACGTTACGTCATGGCGATCGAGTGTGACGGCGCGACCTTCCACTCCGCGCGGAGCGCGCGGGAGCGCGACGTCGAACGGCAGCTCTTCCTCGAGGCGCACGGGTGGACGCTCGAGCGCGCCTGGAGCCGCAACTGGTGGCGGTCGAGGGAGGGCGAGGTCGAGCGCCTCAAGGCGAGGGCCTCGGCGCTGGCAGAGGGAGATTCCGGCAAAACCCCGTAGGCACGGCCGTTCGGCCGACAACCGGGATCACGAGCGCACGACGTCGCGCTGCCTCGCGAAGCACGCATCGCCGCTCACAAGCGTCGCGCCCAATTCGCGCGCGCTTGCGAGCATGATGGCGTCGGCAAGGCTGGCGCCTCGGTCCGTCTTCCGGAGGTCGATGAAAAGGGGGCCGGCAAGAAAGCCTATCCGAGCAGCACGCGCCGCGCCGCCTTCCCAACCCGTTCGACGTGGACGCGCGGGCAACTCACGAGCAGCGCCCAGTCGAACATCCGTCGCCCCTGGAGCGCCCGGGCGATCGACGAGAGTTCCGTGATCGGCCGCACCCTCGTGCCGTCGAGGATCTTGAGGCCGGCAAGGCTCGTCTTGCCGCCGGGCTTGAGGAGCGACTTCGGGGGCACGTCCACGATGACGGCCCCCTCCTCGAGCCCGCAGGCGCGCTCGACGTCCCGCTCGGCGGCGCGCTTCGGCGCCGGCTCCGTGAGCCGTTCGAGCCCGCGCAAGCCGCCCTCGTCGAGCTCGTCGAAATTTACCTGGAGCGCGCGC
>JBGPNV010000220.1:0-4495 GCA_041487695.1 Thermoplasmata archaeon
CAAAGGGGGCGAGGCCGATGAGCGAGAGGAGGCTGGCGACGAGCGCGCCGCCCCAGAGGGGCGAGGCGCGCGCGGCGCGGGAGAGCGCCTCGATCTCGTGGGAGCCGCCGGCTTGGCCGAGCCGCCCCGCGGCGAAGAACCCCACCGACTTGGAGACCGAGTGGTTGAAGGCGTGGAACAGGGCCGCGAAGACCCCGGCCGGCCCAAGTCCAAGGGCCAGGGCGACAATGCCGATGTGCTCGACGCTCGAGTAGGCAAGGAGGCGCTTCACGTCACGCTGGAAGACGATGAAGGCGCCCGCAAGGAGGATGGACGCGAGGCCAAAGACCGTGAGCAAGGAGGGCGCCCACCCTGTCTTCCCGGTTGCCCCCTCCACGATCGGCAGGTAGCGCATGATGCAGTAGAGCGCCGCGTTGAGGAGCGACCCCGAGAAGATGGCCGAGACAGGGGCGGGCGCCTGGCTGTGCGCGTCGGGCAGCCATGTGTGCATGGGCGCAAGCCCCGCCTTCGTCCCGAAGCCCACGAGGACGAAAAGGAAAGCCGCCTTGGCAAGGCCGGGGTCGAGCGAGGACGAGACGGCAAGGAGGCTCTTCCACATCGTTGCGTCCTGCCCGTCGGGCAGGACGCCCCGGGCCGAAGCGGCCATAAGGACGACGCCGAGGAACGCAAGGGCAACCCCGACCGAGCAGACCACGAGGTACTTCCACGTCGCCTCGAGCGAGTCCCGCGTGACATGGAGGCGGATGAGGAACGCCGTCGCGAGTGTCGTAAGCTCGACGCCGACCCACATGATTCCGAGGTTGTTCGAGGTGAGCACGATCGTCATCGCCGCAAGGGCGGCGGCCCACAGTACCCCGAACCGCCGCGCCAGGCGAGGCGGCAGCTTGCCTTCGTCCACCTCGCGCCCGAAGTAGAACCATGCGAAAACGGAGGCGAGGCCGAACACGACGGCCATCATGGCAAGGTGGAATGCGGAGAGCGCGTCGACCATGAACCAGTCGCCGCCGGCCTCGAGGGGGCCCTCTCGAAGGACACGGGCCGCCGTGGCAAACGCGACCACGGCGTAAGCCCCAACCCAAAGGCACGTCGCGGCGAGCACGCCGCGCGGTTTGGGCAGCGCAAGGGAGGCGCCGGCACCGGCGGCGGGCAGGGCGAGCAGGAGCGCGACTTCGAGCGTGCCGTCCGTGGGACTTACCCCCTCAGGCGCCCGAGCGCATCGACGTCGATCGTCGCAAACTCGCGGCTGATCCGGTCGACCGCGATGCCCATCACGAACACCGCGAAGAACACCTCAAGGAGCCCGACAAGCTCGAGCAGGAGGGGCAGGTTCCCCAGAAGGGAAAGCGCTAAGTGGATGATCCCATTCTCGAGCACGACGTAACCGAGCACCTGCGCGAGGGCCGTGCGGCGGGTCACCGTCAGGGTGAGCCCCGTGATGATCGTGGAGAGGGCGACGGGGATCGCAAGGGCGGGGACCTCGGAGCCGGCGGGGGTGATCCGCGGGGCGATGAGGAAGGCGACCGTGAGCGCGAGGATCCCCATGAGGAAGGAGGCCGTGTAACCGACGAGCGGCGCGTCCTCCGCTTCGACCTTGACCTTGCGAAGGACGCGGAGCAGGACGAAGGGGTAGACGGCCCCCTTGAGCACGCCGACGCCGAGGGCGAGGAGTACGGCCCCGACGAGGCCTTCCTGACCCGCTAGGGGGACGATGGCCGCGAGCGCCAGCCCTTGGAGGGCCAGCAGGCGTATCGAGTTGCCAAGTTGGTTCGTGCCGAGCATGGCGAGGTCGGTGAGCACGAGGAGCACGAGGATCGAGTCGGCGGCCGAGGACAAGGGGGACCCTCCCTAGAAGATGACGAGGAGGAGCGCGAGGACGGACATGCCGCCCGCTCCAACGAGCAGGCGCGGGACCCGCGACAGGCGCAGCCTTGCGGTCGTGGACTCCACGACGCCGGTGAGGACAGAGAGGAGGAACATCCCGGCCAGGAAGGCCGGCGCCGCCACGGCGAGCGAGGACCCGCCTGTGGGCAAGACGAGCCCGACGATGACGGCGCCAAGGACCCACATCTTGAGCGCGGCGGCATAGGTGATGTACGCGAGGTCGACGCCCCCGTGGTCGAGAACCATGACCTCGTGGACCATCGTAAGTTCGAGGTGCGTGTTGGGGTCGTCGACGGGGATGCGGGCGTTCTCGGCCAGGAAAACGAGGTAGAGCGCGACGGCCACGAGGACGAGCGTCGGCCCGGCGGACGCGACCCCGGCGACCGTAGCCCGGCCGAGCAGCCCGGTGAGCGAGGCGCTGCCCGCGCCCCGGACGGCGACAAGGAGCCCGAGGAGCAGAGCGGGCTCAACGAGAGCCGAGAAGAGCGCCTCGCGGCTCGCCCCCATCCCTTCGAAGCTCGAGCCCGTGTCGAGCGCGGCAAGCTGGGTGAAGAACCGCTGGAGCGCAAGGAGGTAGACGAGGACGAGGAGGTCGCTCGAGAACGCGAGGACGGCGGGGACGGGGCCAAGGGGGAGGAGGAAGACGGCACACGCGACCGCCGCAAGTCCGACCGTGGGGCCCGCCCGGACGACCCAGGTCGTGGTTGTGCTGTACACGGCGCCCTTGCCGAAAAGCTTCACAAGGTCGCGGTAGGGCTGGAGGAGGGGCGGGCCCGTCCGCCCCGCGACGATCGCCTTCACCCGGCTGATGAGGCCAAGCTGGAGCGGCGCGAGAAGGAAGGCGAAGGCAGCTGGCAAAAGGGAGAGCGGGTCCATGGCTTTAGAGCACCTCCACGAGGAGGAGGGCGACGAGGGTGAGGACGAGGTAGAGCACGTAAAACTGCGTGCGCCCGTTTTGCAGAGGCAAGACCCGCGAGAGCGCGCGGCGGGTCCCCACGAAGATCGGGGAGAACGCGCCGTCCAGGAAGGGGTCGGGCGTGTCCGAGTGGAACGATGCGGCGCGGGGGAAAGGCCCCTCTGGCGCCTTGAGCCGCGTGCGGGTGCGCAGCGTGCTGCGGAAGTACTCCGTAAGCGGCGCGGCAAAGGAGGAGGCTGTGTACTGCATGCGAGGCGTCGGCTCCACATAGCCGCAGTCCCACGTAGGCGCGAGGGCGACCGTTCGATGGCTGAGGAGGAAGCGGCGCAAAGCCGTGAGCGCCAGGGCGGTGCCGCCAAGCGCTCCGGCGACGAGCGAGATGTAGCCGAGCGGCTCGGCCGTGCGCGCGGCGGTGACCGCCGCCTCGAAGGGCGACATCCCCGAAGCCGCGATGACCACCGGAACGAGGGCGACGATGAGCACGGGTGCGGCGAGGCCGAGGAAGGCGCAGAGCGCGGCAAGTCCCACCTGGGCTGCCTGCATCAGGCGGGGGGGCTCTTTCGCGCCTCGCGCCTCCGCGCTGCGCGGCTCGCCGAGGAACACGATGCCCACGGCCTTGACGAAGCAGGCCGCAGCCAGGCCGCCGATGAGGGCGAGGGCGCCCACGACGGCCGCTAGCGGCATCGCAAAGGCCGGCGACAGCGTGGCGGCCCCTGCAAAGGCGCCGCTGAAAATGAGGAACTCGCTTACGAATCCGTTGAGCGGCGGCAGGCCCGAGATCGCGGCCGAGCCGGTGAGGAACGCGGCGCCCGTAACGGGCATTCGCCGCATGAGCCCCCCGAGGCGTTCGAGGTCGCGCGTGCCCGTGGCGTACTGGACGGCGCTCGCGCCGAGGAAGAGGAGCCCTTTGAACACCGCGTGGTTGAGGGAGTGGAGGACGGCGCCGGCAAAGCCGAGGAAGACAAGGAGGGGCGCGCCGGCGGAAAGGCCGAGCACCCCGACGCCGAGGCCGAGCGCGATGATCCCGATGTTCTCGACGCTGTGGTAGGCAAGGAGGCGCTTGAGGTCGTGTTGCGCAAGGGCAAACAAGACGCCGAGGACGCCGGAAGTGGCCCCGATGAGGACGAGCAGGTACCCCCACCACGGCGCGGGCGCGCCCAGGAACCCCAAGCTGCGGATGAGGGCGTAGACTCCCATCTTGATCATCGCGCCAGACATGAGAGCCGACACGTGGCCGGGGGCGGCCGGGTGCGCCTCGGGGAGCCACACGTGGAGGGGGATGATGCCCGCCTTGACACCGAAGCCGACGACGAAAAGCGCGAAGAGTCCGTCACGCATCGGCCCGGAGACCACGTGACCCGACAACAGCGATGAAAACCCCAAGGAGCCGGACGCCGCGGCCAAAGCCAGGAACCCGGCGACGAGACAGCCGGTGCCCACGTGCGACATCACGAGATACCGGTACGCGGCGCGGCGGTTTGCGCGCTCCTCGTGATCGGTCGCCACGAGGGCGGCCGACGACAGCGTCATCAATTCCCACGCAAACAGAAACACGACCACTCCGTCGGCTGCGAACACGACCTCCAGCGCGCCCAGCAGCACGTTGAACGCCACGCCGATGAAGACAGACCGCTGGCTGAAATGTGAATGCCCGACGTATCCAATACTGAAGAAAGAGATCGGAACGGCGAGAACCGA
>JBGPNV010000221.1:0-4470 GCA_041487695.1 Thermoplasmata archaeon
CTTCGCCTTGATGAGGAGCTTGCCCGACTCGGAGACCAGCTTCACGAGCGGGTGGACAAACGTGCGCGAGAGCTCGCCCTTGGGCCCCTTGACCTTCAGGGTCGAGCCTTCGAGCTTCCATGTGACCCCCTTGGGGAACTCGACCTCGTCTGCCACTTGTCGGACCGCCATGTGTTTCCCCTCCCCTCCCTTTAGTACACAAATGCCAGAAGGCGCCCGCCGATCCCGAGCTCCTTGGCCTTGCGGTTCGTGATGACGCCCTTCGTCGTCGAGAGGATGAGGACCCCGAAGTCCTGGGCGGGGAGGTAGCGCTCCTCGAACTTGACGATTTCGCCGAGCCCCACGGGGAAGCGCGGGCGGACGGCGCCGCAGCGGTTGATCTTGCCACCGAGCGTGACGGCAAAGGTGCCCGCCCGGCCGTCCTCGACGAAGGCGAAGGTCGAGATGTAGCCCTCGTCCTGCATCACCTTGAGGATGCGGCCGAGCAGCTTGGACGATGGCTTGAGGGTGCACCCGGCGTGGCCCGTGAGCTCCGCATTGCGGATGGCCACAAGGGCGTCGGATAAGGGGTCGTGCTGCATCGGTGTCCTCCTCCTGCCTAACTGTACTTCTTGAAGCCGATCTCGGGGGCGATCTCGCGGAAGCACTGGCGGCACAGGTGCATCCCGTACCGGCGCACGAGCCCGCGCTGGCGGTCGCAGCGCTCGCAGCCCTTCTTCTGGGTCTTCAGCTTCTTGCGCGGTCCTGCCATGCTCAAATCACCTCGGCCCCAAACTTCTCGGTGAGCCATCCCTGGGCTTGCTTCGCGGAAATCCGGTGCGTGCGCGGGATGTGGCCGCGCGCGCGCCGGCGCTTGGCCACGCGCCCGCCCGGCCGGCGCAGCGAGACGCAGACGTCCATCCCGAAGATGCCGATCTCGGGGCTGTATTTCTGGTTCGGGAAGGACGTGTAGTCCTGGACGCCAAAGGAAAAGTTGCCCTCCGGGTCGAACGAGTACCAGGAAATCTTGTTGTTCCGGATGTAGAGCGCCGTCTTGAGGAACTCCTCCGCGGGCTTGCCGCGAAGCGTGACCTTCGCGCCGATCGGCATGCCGACGCGGATGCCGAGCTCCTTGTTCTGCGTCTTCGAGCGCGTCCGGGCCGCCTTGCGGCCCGTGATCATCTCGAGGACCTTCTCGCCTTTGATGAGCTGTTCGCCGGCCTGGCCCACGCCGATGTTGATGACGATCTTGTCGACCTGGATGCGCCGCATGGGGTTCTGGGGCCCCTCGGGCTTCTCCTCGACCTCTTGAGGCCTCTGCTTCAGCGTCATGTGACCACCTTCTCCACGACCTGGATCTCGGGCTTCTCCCTGCCCACGACGAACACATTGGGCTTCACCGTCGAGATCCCCTCTTCGAACTTCACGATGTTGGGGCGCGACGAGCGGACGACCTCGAGGGCCGCGACCTTGGCAAGCTGGCCCGTGTGCGTCCCCGAGATGATGAGTGCGGAGGCGCCCTCCTTGAACTCGAAGGCCGACAGGACCTTCTGGGAGGGTACCTCGATCTGCAGGGTGTCCCCGGGCTTGTAGCGGGCCTTCGTCGTCTGCAGGTTGCGCCCGTCGTGGAGGTTGTACTGCCGCAGGCCCCCGCGCAGCGTGTGGCTGTTCTCGACGCGCACGAGCTTCCACTTCGCCTCGTCCTTCGTGATCCGCAGGGGCGTGAGGCGCCCGTGGCTGTCCAGCATGATGCGGAAGAAGTCGCCCGTCTTCTCGATGGCCACGACGTCCATGAGGCCCACGGCGAACTTGCCGTCGGTGACCGCCCGGCCGTCCACGTGGACCTCGCGGGCCGAGAGGATCGCGCCGGCTTCCCGCGCGGTCTCGGCGATGTGGAGGTGGTCGCGCAGGAAGACGGAGAGGGCGACCGAGCGCCGGAGCGGGTGCGCGCCGGGCCGGGGCTTGGCGACCCAGTAGAAGCTCTTGCGAGGGACGCGCATCGCGCGCGGGGCGTTCAGCCGCTTCAGGTGTTGGCTCATGGGTTTTCCTCCGTTCCTCGCCCTACTCGAGGGCTTCGTCGTTCATCTTCGTGAGCTTGGCCTTGCGCCGGGGGTCGGTGAGGTCGAAGCCGATGATCGTGATGTTGCGGGGGTCGATCGGGCGGTCGGCGACCTTGTTGCCCCGCTTGCGCTGCTTGAGGTCCTCGATGAACACGAGGCGGCGCTTGTAGTCGACGCGCAGGATCTTCCCCTCGACGTCCTTGACCTTCGTGTCCTTGTCCGAGTAGTTGCCCTCGACCCCTTGGCCTCGGTCGATCGCGACGCGGTCGCCCGCGCGCACGGGGGCCCGCCTTATGCCCGGCATCTTCGTCTCGCTGCCGGAGACGAGGACGGTGAACTCGCGGTGCCGCTGGTGGGCGGGGGCCTGGAAATGGCGCCGGCGCGTGTTGCGCGCCTTCGAGGACGGGTGCCGGTTTGACATGGGGGGGGGTTTCCTCCTATACGATCATCGAGGCTTTCGCAGCGATCTGGGACCAGCGCTCGGCCGCCTCGCGGGCGACGGGGCCCTTGATGTCCGAGCCCTTCGCGTCGCCCGCCTCGCCGACAAGGACGCACGCGTTGTCCTCGAAGCCGATCCAGGTGCCGTCGGGCCTGCGGTACTCCTTCTTCTGCCGGATGACCACGGCCCGCTCGAGCTGGTGGCGCATCTCCGGCGTGCCCTTCTTCACAGCGACCGTGATGAGGTCGCCGATGCCGCAGGCAGGCGTGCGCCTGGCCGTCCCGTGGTACTTGAGGACCGCGACGACTTCGACGATCTTCGCGCCCGTGTTGTCGGCGCAGGTGAGGCGCGCGCCCTTCGGCAGCGCGCGGATGACCTTGGCTGGCATTCCCTTCACGTTCGTTCCTCCTTACGATTGCTCGCGGCGCGCGGGGGCCCTCGGGGCCGCCTCTTCCTCGACGCGGGTCCGCTCGCGCTTCGTTTTCACGGGGCGCGGCGAGAGTTCGACGGGGATGTCCTCGGGCTTGGCCGTCGGCAACTTCAGCGCGGGCAGCGCCTGCGCGGGTGTCACGACCTTCACCACAACAAAGGAAACGGTCTTCGCGATCGGCCGGCACTCGGCGATGCGCACCCAGTCGCCCGCGTGGACGTTGAGGCAGGGCGGCGCGTGGACCGAGTACTTGCGCGAGACGCGCCGGAGGCGCTCGAACTTCTTGTCCTCGTGTTCGAGCTCGCGGCGCACGACGACGGTTTTCGCCATCGCTGCCGTCATGACTTCACCGTCGAAGACGGAGCCGCGGACGGGGAGGTGCCCGTGGAACGGGCAGTGCCGGTCGTCGCACCGGGCCTCGGGGGCCCCGAGGCCGAGTCCAATGTCCCGTCCGCCCGCCTTTGCCGCTGCCGCCATATCGTCCTCAACCTCCGTCGTTGCATCCCTGGGTGGAAAGTTACCTTGGGTGGGCGGCCTTCGCCCGCTTGACGCGGTCCCAGGGCCGGTATTCCAGCGCGGTCAAGTCGAGGGCCGCGCGCTCGCCTTGAGGCAGCGTGAAGGCCATCCGCGTCCCCCGCTTGGGCACCTTGACCTCGCGCCCGTCCGGGCGCTCGAGCGTGACGGTGTGGAGGCTCTCGTCGACGACAAGGCCGGCCGCAGCGCCCTGCGAGGGGTCCAAGGACGCCTCGACGCGGGCTTCAAGCCCGATCCACTCGTGGCGCGCCAGGTTGGCCTTCGTCCTCATCGTCCTCACTTCTCCTCGATTGTAAAGCCCATCTGTGCCAGTTTTTCCGTTACGCGCGCCTTGTGGTCCCCTTGGAGTTCAATCCGTCCCTCTTTCACCGTGCCGCCCGACGCGCATGCCCGTTTGAGTTCCTTGCAGAGTGTGTCGATGTCAATGTCCGCTGTGTCAATCCCGTCGACGATCGTGACAACCTTCCCGTAGCGCCTTCGGACCGTGTAGATCGAGATGTCCTGCTGTTCTTTTGCGATTTCCTCGCAGACGCAGACTTCCTCCGGAAGCCCGCAGGTAGGACAAATACCCGCCATATCAGCCCTCGTTCTTTTCCCGCATGACTGTAAGGACGCGGGCAACCTGCTTGCGCAGGGCGTTCACTCGGCCGGCGCTTCGTCCCCCGCCGTGCGTGGCGGCCTTGCCGCGCTCGATGACGAGCTCGTTTTGGAGCTCGCGCAGCTTGGCCTTGCGCTCCGGCGCCGTAAGGTCGCGCACCTGTTTCGCTTTCAGCAAGGGCATGGGGTTTCCTCCGTGATCGTTAGGCTAACCGTCCGTCTTGGGCGCCTCGGGAGGCGCGCTCTCGGTGGGCGCGGCCGCCTTGGCTTCGCCCTCGGCCTGCGCGGGTTTTTCGACGGGTTCGGCCGCGGGCTTCTTCGCGCGCGGGCGGCGCGGGCGCGGCGGCTGTGCGGCCCCGCCTTCGCCGGGGGTCGACTTCTTGGCGCGCGAGCGGCGCTTCGGCGCGCCTTCCGAGGCGGCCGCAAGGGCC
>JBGPNV010000222.1:0-4470 GCA_041487695.1 Thermoplasmata archaeon
AGCTCCGCTTCATGTTTGAGGAGGCGCGCATTTGGAATGAGAGTTACCTGAATTACCCCACGACTTTCCACCTCGTCCTTACAGGTTATTGGACGGCGCTTGAGGGCGAAATTCTGCACGAACGGTCCGTTCTGAGAAGGCTCTGGGGGTCCGCCGTCTACCGATGGCCGGATATGGACAACCGGGCTGTATGCATTCGGGTATCTTGATGCAGGCCCCGGCTACTTGCGGGTGACCCGCTCCAGCCAGGTCGCGAACCTATCCATTGCATCCAAAGGTATCGTGTGCCCCGACTCGTGCTCGACCCATGTAACATCGGCCCCCGCCTTCACGAGCCGGTCGTGCGCGCCCTCGGCGAACACAAAGGGCAGGATGAAGTCGTTCCTCGCATGGGTTTGGAAGACGGGGAACCCCTTGAGCGTGGCAAGGGGCCCGGGCAGAAGGTCGTCCTTCGGGAGATAGCCCGACAGCGCGGCGACCCCTTTCAGATTCGAAGGGCGCGCGGTCGCCGCGACAAGCGCCATCAATGCCCCTTGCGAAAAACCGAGCAGGACGGTCGGCGAATCGGGGCGCGACTCTCGGATATCTTCAAGCGTGTTGAGTAGAACCCGTATGCCCTGTTTCAGGCTCGCGGCCTGCGGCCCCAAGGTCGGCGTGAACTCGTACCACGCGAACCCTCCTTGCGGGAATTCGATGGGCGCCCGGATCGAGACGGCGTTCCACCCCCGCGCCACGTAATCGACGATCGGCGGCAGATCGTTCTCATCGGCGCCCCGCCCGTGAAGCAGCACAAGGAGCGGCCCGCTCTTCGAGCGGCCCGGGATGTCCTCGTAGTAGAGGGTCTCGCTCTCCAGGGCGCTTTTCCCCCTTCGCCGCGAGCGGCTATTCTTCCCACTTCACATCGGAGCCGACGCCGGGGTGCACGACCCGTTCGTGCTTGGGGGTGGGCCGCGAGACGGTGGGCCACTTGCCGGGCTGGGGCTCGGGGCCTTCGGTTGCGGCCGCCAGAATGACTTTGTCGTTCACGATGACGCTGGTCGCGCGTTTCCCCACGTTGTAGGCGAACTCGATAGGGATCCCGTTGGGGTCCCATGTATAGATCGAGTGGCAGATGCCGTGGTCAACTGCGTCGGACACATCGAACCCCGCGGCCTCGAGTTTGTCCTTGATGGACCAGAGGTCATCGGACGAGGAGACCCCGAAGGCGAGGTGGTCGAACGCGAAGGGCCCCACGACCGGCATCCCGTGAGGCTTGCGCGGGACCTCCTCGACGTCGGGCCACTCGAAGAAGGCGATTGCGTTCTTGTCGTCGATCTCGAAGAAGTAGTGGCGGAACCCGGGCTCGCCCATCGCGGCGGCAAGGCGGAAACCGAGGAGGTCCCGGTAAAAGCGGATCGTCTTCTCCATGTGGTTCGTGGCGAGCGCGATGTGGTTCACGCCCGAGTAGCGCACGCGCGGCTCGGGGGCAAGGGGCGCCTTCTTGGGTTCCTGGCGGACGGCTTCGGGGGAGATCGGAGGCATGGGGGAAGACCGGCCGCGAAAACGGGGTTTGGGTAGATATTGTCGAGGTTCGATCGTGAGGGCCCAAGGGTTGCTCAGCCGTGCAGCCGGGCGGGCCCCGGGCGGAATGGTTATATCACGGAATATCTTGGAGTAATTCGAGAGTATGCCTAAGGCAGTCGTCGAGCTTTCCGAACATGCGAACCGCATCGTGAACGTGGTGAAGGCCCGCGATGGTCTCAAGGGAAAGTCGCAGGCCATCGAGCGGATCGTGGAGGAGTACGAGGAGAAGATTCTCGACCCGGCCTTCCGGCCCGAATTCGTTGAGGAGGTGCTGAGGATCAGCAAGGGGAAGTTTCGCAAGGTTCGCTCGGTCGACGAGATCTTGCGGTGAGGGCCTTGTCCTGGAGCCTCGAACTCTCGCCTGATTTCGAGCGAGACTATGCCAAGCTCTGCGGCCGGAACGCGGGCTTCCGCCGGGCGGTTGACCGGAAGATCGAGCAGATCCTCCGCGATCCTTTGCACTACAAGCCCTTGCGGGGGCCGCTCCAGGGGTTCCGACGGGTTCACGTGGTGGGCTCCTATGTGCTGATCTTCCAACCGATCGAGGCCAGCGAGGTTGTCCGCTTCGTAACCCTTGCGCACCACGACCATGCCTACAGAATCTAGGCGAGCCCCTTATACACGCCTGGCCCAATTGGGGCCCGATGGGTCTTTCCGGCCATGTCGCCTGGGTGACCGGCGGCGGCCGCGGGATCGGGCGGGCTTGCGCGTTGGCGCTCGCGCGCGAGAAATGTGCGGTGGCCGTGACGGCGAGGACCGCGGGCCAGGTGCAAGCAACGGCCGACGCCTGCACGGAGAAGGGCGCTCGCGCGATGCACGCGGTTTGCGACATGACAGACGCCGGCCAGGTCGCTCACACCTACCATGAGATCGTTCAGACCCTCGGCCCGCCCGACATCCTCGTCAGCAACGCGGGGTTTGGGAAGAGTGCGCCCTTCCTCAAGGAAACGATCCAAAGCGTTGACGACCACATGCAGGTCAACCTCCACGGCGCGTTCCACGCCGCGCAGGCGGCGCTGCCGGCGATGCTCGAAAAGAAATGGGGGCGGATCGTCATCGTGGCGAGCGTCGCGGGGAAAATCGGCGCACCCTACACGGCGGCGTACACCGCGAGCAAGCATGCGGCGGTCGGGTTTGCCCGCGCGCTCGCGGCCGAGTTTGCCGACAAGGGCGTCACGGTGAATTCCGTATGCCCGGGGTACACGGACACGGAGCTAACGCGGGAAAACATCCGCCGGGCGGCTGAGAAGACGGGCAGGAGCGTGGCCGAGATGCACGAGCGCTTCAAGGCGTTCAGCCCGCAGGGGCGCTTCACGACCCCCGAGGAGGTCGCCCACGTCGTCCTCTTCCTCGCCTCCGAGGGCGCAGGTAACATCAACGGGCAGGCGATCACGGTCGATGGAGGGGCGGTCCAATGGTGAAACGGAAGCGGGTAAACCCGAAGTCGCTGGGCCCGGCCATCGGGTACTCCCACGGCGTACGGGCGGGCAGCACGCTGCACATCGCCGGGCAGATCGGCGGCACGCCGAAGGGCGATGGGACCTGGAGGGTCAGGAAGGGGTTCGCGGCGCAGTTCGAGAAGGCGCTCGAGAACATCGTGGAGGTCGTCAAAGCCGAAGGGGGCACGCCCGACGACCTCGTCGAGATGGTGATCCTGGTGAAGGACATGGCCGCGTACCGGCGCGCGCGCAGGCAAATCGGCCCCGCATGGAAGCGGGTGATGGGGAAGAACTACCCGGCGATCACGGTGGTCGGCGTGAAGGACCTCTTCGAGCCCGGCACGCTCCTGGAGATCCGCGCGGTCGCGGTGCTGGGGTGAGAGCGGTGCCAGCCGGCGCAACACCCGCGATGCCGACGATCCCACCCGGGATGCGCTTCCACGTTGACGGGCGCATCGGCACGGTCACCCTCTCAAGGCCTGAGAGGCTAAACGCCCTTACCTTCGAGGTGTACGCGGGACTTCGCGACCTCTTCAAGTGGCTCGAAAGCCAACCGCAGATCCGCGCGGTCATCCTGACGGGCGAGGGACGCGGCTTCTGCAGCGGGGGCGATGTGGAGGACATTATTGGCAAGCTTGTGGAAATGGACCACGACGAACTGCTGGGCTTCACGCGGATGACGTGCGAAGCGGTCGTCAACATGCGGGCGTGCCCCCAGCCGATCGTCGCGGCGCTGAACGGGACGGTGGCGGGAGCGGGAGCGGCCCTTGCGCTTGGGTGCGACGTGAGGATTGCCGTGCCCGAGGCCAAGATCTCGTTCCTCTTCGTGAAGGCCGGGCTGTCGTCGGCCGACATGGGCGCGTCGCACCTGCTTCCCCGGCTCATCGGGCTCGGGCGGGCCACGGAGTTGCTCCTCACGGGCGACTTCATCGATGCGGCAACGGCGGAGCGGTGGGGCCTCTACAACCGAGTGGTGCCGAAGGAGCGGCTCATGGAGGAAGCGCGGCAGGTCGCCCTCAAGATTGCGGCCGGGCCTGCGGCGGGAATCCCGGCAAGCAAGCACACGATCGACCGGGAGCTCTCGATGTCGCTCCGCGACGCCCTCGAACACGACGCCAAGCTCCAGGCGGAGCTTGGGGGTCACCCAGACTTCAAAGAGGCGTACCGCGCTTTCAAAGAGAAGAGGCCGGCCAAGTTCCTTTGAGGTGGCGAAAGATGCCGATTGCCGATGACTCGGGCGCGCCGTTCTTCGAGCCCCGGCACGACAAGCTGCTCGCCCGCTGCCGCGCGATGTCGCTCAAGCGCCTCGAGCCGCTCAACCGCGCGGCCGAGGAGGACCGGGACGAGGCGTCGCGCAAGGCCGTGCGGGTCCTCGCCTCCGAGGGACTTCTGAAACTCCTCGTCCCCAAGGCCTACGGCGGCGCCTATGCCGAGATTGACCACCGCGCAATGGTGGCGGCGCGCGAGG
>JBGPNV010000223.1:0-4458 GCA_041487695.1 Thermoplasmata archaeon
CGCATCGAGGAGGTCGGCGATGTCTCGCCCTCCACGCGCGACCGCCTCGTCGACCTCGAGGGGGCCTTCATCGCGCCCGGGCTCATCGACTGCCACACCCACTTCGTCCTCGACGGCGACCCCGACCCCCTCATCATCATGAAGCGCTCAGACACGGACCTCGCGGTCCTTGGCGCCTCGATGGCCGGGGCGACCCTCCGGGGCGGGGTCACGACCGTGCGCGACAACGGCTCCCGCAACTTCGTGAACCTCGCCGTCCGCGACGGCGTGAACCGCGGCTGGATCGAGGGCCCGCGCACCTTTGCCGCGGGCGAGTGGCTCACGATGACCGGCGGCCACTGCCACTTCATGGGCCACGAGATCGATGGGCCTCACGAGGCGCGAAAGGCCGCGCGCCTCCAGATGAAGATGGGCTGCGACTCGATCAAGGTCATCGCGACAGGCGGCGTCCTCACGCCCGGCGGCAACCACCGCGCGGCCCAGCTCGTGAAGGCGGAAATCCAGGTGGTCGTCGAGGAGGCAGGCCGGGCGGGCCGCCACGTGTCGGCCCATGCGCACGGCGCGGACGGCATCTTGAACGCCGCCGAGGCGGGCTGTGCCTCGGTCGAGCACGGCACCTTCATGGATGAAGAGTGCGCGCGCAGGCTGGCCAAGCAGGGCGTCTTCTGGGTCCCCACGATGAAGGCCCTCGACGACATGCGCACGAGGGGCGTCGAGCACGGGATGCCCGAGTTCGCGGTGAAGAAGGCGCGCGAGGCGGAAGGGGCCATCGAGGAAACCTGGCGGCTCGCGCTAAAGCACGGCGTGCGCGTGGCGATGGGGACCGACGCCGGCACGCCCTTCAATTTCCACGGGGACAACGCGAAGGAGGTCGAGCTCTATGTCCGGTACGGCATGGAGCCCGCCGACGCCTTGGCCAGCGCCACGGAAAACGCCGCGGAGCTCCTTGGGCGCAAGGGCGAACTTGGCGCCATCGCGCCCGGGGCGTTTGCCGACCTGCTTGTGCTCTCGAAGAACCCGCTAAAGGACATCCGCGCGCTCCAGCGCAACCGCACCGCCGTCCTCAAGGGCGGGCGCGTGGTCGCCGGCGCTCTTCCCTAAGGGGTGCGCCCATCGCCCAGGGGCCGCCGAACCCGGCCTTGCCCCATCCGCCCATCGGCCCACACCGCGGGTCGTCGCCGCCGAGCCTCTCGAGAAAGCCCTGGAGCCGCACGATGTCCTTCGTTGACCAGCCCTCAAAGGCCTTTGCGGCCTCCGCGTGGGCGGCCGTGCGCAGAGCGCTCAAGCCCTTCTCCGCCTTTGCCGTGAGCTTGAGGCGCACCACGCGCCGGTCCTTCGCGTCTCTCTCTCGCGCCACAAACCCGTCGCGCTCGAGCTTTTCGATGAGCCCCGTGATGTTGCCGGGCGTGACTCCGAGCGCCCCCGCAAGGTCTTTCGGCGTCGAGACCTGGCCGGCCGCGAGCACCTTGATCACGAAAAATTGCGGGGGGCTCATCCCCCGGTCGGCGATCGCGCGCCTTCGGCGCCCGAAGGTCGCGCCCATCGCGCGGCGCAAGGACGCGAGCGCCGCATCGATCGCTTCTCCCCGGTCGTCTCGCGGCCGGGCTGCCTTGCGCTGGGTCTTGGGCACGCAGGTTCCTCGCCCTTCCCCACATCCTTTAGCGGTAAATAGTTTACCACTAAACTAAATACCCGGGGTGGGCTTCCCCGCCGTCGGCCAACGGGGGGAGAGGTCCACGGACGCGATCATCGAGGTGCGCGACCTGCGCAAGACCTTCGACCCCGACATCAAGGCCGTCGACGGGATCTCCTTTTCCGTCCAGCGAGGCGAGGTCTTCGGGTTCCTGGGGCCGAACGGCGCCGGCAAGAGCACGACGATCAAGATTCTGACCACGCTGCTTTCCCGCACGTCCGGCACGGTCACCGTCGACGGCATGGACCCCGCCCAGCAGGCCCCCTCGATCCGCAAGATCATCGGCTACACCGCCCAGGACACGGCCGTCGACGACCAGCTCACGGGCCGCGACAACCTCCGGCTCGTGTGCGCGCTCCACCACCTCCGGCGCGCGCCGGCGGAGGCGAAGACCGAGGAACTCCTCAAGGCCGTCGACCTCGTCGAAGCCGCCGACCGCAAGGCCGGCACCTACTCCGGCGGGATGCGCAAGCGCCTTGACCTAGCAAGCGGCCTCATCGGCGACCCCAAGCTCCTCTTCCTCGACGAGCCCACGACCGGCCTCGACCCCCAGAACCGGCTCGGGATGTGGAAGTACATCGAAGGCCTCAACGAGGCGGGGACTACGATCTTCCTCACCACCCAGTACATGGAAGAAGCCGACCGGCTCGCCGACCAGCTGTGCATCATCGACCAAGGCCAGATCGTCGCAGAGGGCACCCCAGCGGCGCTCAAGGCCGGTATCGGCGCCGACGTGGTGCGTGTGGGGCTTGACGGCCAAGGCGCCGAGGTGCCCCGCGCGGCCGCGCGCAAGGCGATCGAAGGGTTGCAGGGCATCGGGGAAATCCAGGACATCGACGGGGCCATCGCCATCTATGCCAAGGACGCGCCTGCCCTTGTCGCATCGATCGTCCGCGCCCTCGACGAGGCCAAGGTCCCCATCCGCGAGCTCTCCCTCTCCCACCCCTCCCTCGACGACGTGTTCGTCAAGCACACGGGGCACAAGATGCGCGTCGAGCATGTGAAGCCCAAGGGCTTCGGCCGCTGGGCCGGGCGCAGGAGGCCGATGTAATGGAGGTCGGAGACTGGATCATCGAGGTGCGCGGCATCTTCGTCCGCTGGACGAAGCGGACGCTCCGCCAGCCCATGTTCCTCTTCTTCGCCCTCCTCCAACCGATCCTCTTCTTCGTCCTCTTCACGCAGTCGTTCAGCCGCATCGCAGACATCCCGGGCTTTGCCCAAACGACGCACACGTCGAGCTACCTCACGTTCTACAGCGCGGCCGTGGTTGTCCAGACGGTCCTCACCTCCGCAATGCAGGCCGGCATGGGGTTCGTCCAGGACATCGAGAGCGGCTTCATGGAGAAACTCAAAGCGGCCCCCGTGCGCCGGTCCTCCATCCTCATGGGCAAGGTGCTCAGCGACGGCGTCCGGATCCTCCTCCAGACCTCGATCGTCCTCGCGATCTGCGCGGGCCTCGGCGTCACCTTCGCCACCGGGATTGTCGGGATCGTGCTCCTCCTGCTCCTCGCCCTCGCTTTCGGCCTTGCCTGGTCGGGCATCTCCACCTTCGTCGCGCTGGCCACCAAGAACACCGAGGCAACATTCATGGTCGCGATGGTCACGACATTCCCCCTGCTGTTCTTGTCGACCGCCGTCATGCCGAAGCCCCTGCTGCCCGCTTGGGTCCAGTCCTTCTCGGCGTACAACCCGATCTCCTACATCGGCGACGCGTACCATTCGCTCGTCATCACGGGCTTTGACTGGGCGGGCCTTGGAGCCGCCTTCGGCATCTGCATCGCCCTGGGGGTCGTCACGCTCGGCGCCTCGACGGCCATGTTCAAGCGCACGGTCAGCGCGTGAGGGCAAAGCGCGGGCCGAAACGGTCAAACCCCCCGGCGCGGATCGGCGGGGAAGGCTCCCTGTGGACGAAACGGGCGATTTGTACATTTCAATCGACGTCGAGGCCGACGGCCCGATCCCCGGCGACTACTCGATGTCGTCGCTTGGAGCCGTGGTGGCCGAGCCCGCCCTCGACCGAACCTTCTACCGGGAACTCCAGCCGATCACGGACCGCTTTCTGCCCGAAGCCGCAGCGGTCTCGAAGCTCGACCGCGCCAAGCTTGTTGCGCAGGGCGCCGACCCTGCGACGGCCATGCGGGAATTCGGCGAATGGGCGGTCCAGAGCGCGGGGCGCGGGCGCCGGGCCGTGGCCGTGTGCTTCAACGCAACCTTCGACTGGCAGTTCATCAATTGGTATTTCCTTCACTTCCTCGGCAAGAACCCCCTCGGGATTTCCGCGCTGGACATCAAGGCCCTTTACATGGGCGCGCTCGGGCTGGCGCGCTGGACCCTCACTTCGAAGCGGAACTTCGACCCCGCGTTCCTCTCGAAGCGTCCCCACTCGCACAACGCGCTCGATGACGCCCGGGAGCAGGCGGAGATCTTCCTCAAGGTGTACGAAAGAGCGCTCCAGAACCGAGCGCGGCCTCCAGGGGACGTTGGCCGCTAGGCTTACCCGCGACCTCGAGCGCCCGGGCCACTCCCCCATACAATCCGATGGCCCCGCACGCCCTGTCCTCCAGCGTTTCGAGGCCCGGGGCCTGCCCGTGGCAGCCCGGCAACTCGGGAACGGATGCCACGGACCCGTCCTTGACCCCTGATCGGCGCGCGCCTTGACCTCTCGGTCCTTCGCTACCATTCGCCGCACACCAACGCGGAGCCGGCGCTCCGGGGACTTGCCCCAAGCCGGTCTCTCCTCGCCTTGGAGCCCTCGCAACGGCACC
>JBGPNV010000224.1:0-4453 GCA_041487695.1 Thermoplasmata archaeon
ACCCAAGGCCAAACCGCAACCGTCTCGGGGACCTCGCCGGCCGCCGTGTTCGTGAGCGCGGGCTTGGCGCTCCTCCTCGAGATGAAGCCGGCGTACCAACGGGCCGGCGCGTCCGGCGTCGACGCCGTGAAGAACGCTCTGATGAACTCCGCACGCAAGGTGGCGGGTCAGGCCGCGCCCCACGACGCCCACTACGGCTACGGGATCTTCCAAGCGCAGGCGGCCGCCGCGCTCCTGCCTTAGGTGCGCGGCCGAGGCCCGCGGGCACCTCCTTCCTCTCCACTCCGCAATTCTCTTATATCCACAGGAAGTAGCGCGAGACCGGAAGGCTGGCTTTCAAATGGCCATGTCCAGGCACCCGATCGAAAGACGAAACCGCGTGCCGTCGGCCGCCTTCCTTGCCCTCACCCTGCTTGCCTCCACGCTCCTTTCCGTCGCCGCCCCCGCCTCGGCGGCGCTGCCCGGTGAGCCAACCGTCGAGGTGCGCGTCTCGCCGACGGAGGTGGAGGTCGACGCGAGCGGGATCAACCCCGTCGACACCTCGTTCCTCGTGAATGTCACGGGGACCAACATCGGGCTTCGGCCCCACACGATGTGGGTGAACATCACCTTCGGCACGAGCGCGGGCTGGAAGGTCGTCCCCCCCTTGGCCAACCTCACGCTCACCCTGCCCGCGCGGGGCGGGACGGACGCCCAAAGCGTCTCGGTGACCGTGACGGTCCCGCCGAGAGTTTCCGCGAACCTGGCGGCGACCTTCTTCGCCTCGTACCGGGAGGAGAACACCCTTGAGATCTCGACGGGCCAGACCGGCAACGCGACCGCCCAGCTCACGGTGCGCCCGATCTACTCGACCTCGGCCGAGTTTGCCAACGGGACCTCGCAGGTGCAAATGAAGCAGGGGGAAGACGCGAACCTCTCCGTGCGCGTCACGAACCGTGGCAACGGGGACGTGCACTACGACGCAGCGCTTTTGAACGCCGCGGACCTCCGGCCGAACGACATCGTGGTTTCGTCGACGGCCCCCGCGGACATCCCGCAGAACGGGAGCGGCGTGGTCCGGATGGTCCTGCACGCAAACCGCGCCGCGATCGCGGGGAGCTATGCGCTCCAGCTCCGCGTCGTGGCGACCGCGGCGCCTGTGCCGCCGCCGGCCGGCGCCTATGCCGACCTCACGGCCCAGCTTACGGTCCTGCCGATCACGGCGCCGCCCCCCAACGGGAACAACACGACGCAGCCGCCTCCCACAAACAACACCTCGAACCCGCCGCCCACGACCCCGCCGCCCTCGAACCCCTCGTTCATCGATGTGATGGTGAACTTTGTCTCGACTCCGACGGGTATCGGAGCCACGGGGGTGCTTGTGGTCATCCTCGGCTTAAGCGGCGTGCTGTTGCGCGCCCGCAGGCGCGCGAAGCGAAAGCGCGCGGCAGCCCTGGAGCACGCGCGCGAGAAGCAGCAGGGCCGGACGGTGCAGGGCGCGCCCCGCCCCCCGCCGCTGCCCGGGGCCCCGGGCGCTCGCCCCATGCGGCCCCAGCGTGCGGTCTCACCCCAACGACCCATGGCCCCCCCGTCGCCGCGGGGCCCGCCGGTCAAGTAGAGGGGACAGGGCCATGGGTGCGCGGCACCACGACGCGTGCTTGGGGCTTGCCACCGCCCTGCTCTTCCTCTTCACGGGCCTTTTTGCCGCCCTGCCCACAGAGGCAGCCCCGCTTGCGCCCTCGCCACCCACCTGCCAAGTGACCCTCGCGATCCACCAGTACCTCGCCCACCCCACCTCCACCGTCTCCGACAGCGTCACCTTTGGGGGGACCGTCGACGTGAACCTCGGGTCGCTCTCCGGCTCGCGGAGCCTCTCGATCGCGGCCTCCTCGACGGTCGCCACTTGGCCGGCTTCTGTGGCGCCGGCCACCGCGAATGTCTCGACCGTCGAGCAGGTGCCCTTCAATGCGACGCTCGTCGTCCCCGCGATGGAGGGCGCAACGACTCGCGGCTCGCTCGCGGTTACGGCGAGCTACCTGGCCGTACCAGGACTCCCCGGCACGGCCGTCACATGCTCGGACAGCGTGACCATCTCGGTGGCGCAGTACTACGGCCTTACGGCCGACACCGCCAACCCGAGGCTCACCCTCAAGACCGGCCCCGAGGGCGTCGTCGCCTCGATCATCCTCCACAACCTGGGAAACGGCAAGGACACCTTTTCGATCGACGTCGAGGACAGGGTCGGCTGGGACGCGGTCGGCATCCACGCGAAGGGCCCCACGCGGGTGACTCTCGAGGCCAACGCGGAAACGAACGCGACCTTCCCGATCAACGCGACGACGGATGTCAAGGCGGACGTCTACGAGTTGCTCGCGACCGTGCGTTCAGAAGGCCAGCCCCAGACGGTGTTCACGACGGTGAGCCTCACGCTCGTTGTGGAGAACACGGACATCCTCGCCTCGCTTCCCGACCCCAGCACGCTCCTCATCCTGGTGGCGGTGGCCGCCGGCGCCGTCGGCGCGGTCATGCTTCGGCGGCGGGCGAAGCGCCGGCGTGCGGCGAGGCAGGCGCGCGAGAAACTCAAGCAGATTGTCAAGCAGCGGCGCGAAGCCGAGGACAGCGCCGAGGCGCCCGGCGTGGGGGAGGAAGAACTGCCGCCCATCGAGGCGCGCCCAACGCCGGTCGCCGCCGAGCGCGTCCGCGTACGCGTGAAGGCGCCGCCTCGCCCCTAGGCCGTGACGCCCGACGGCGCGCCCCTCTGAGGGCCCCTGCGGGGCTTCTTCTGTGCGGGCGGCAGGGCGGCGGGTCCCACCTGGGGCGGCGGCGGCATCGCGGGCAGGTTGCCCTTCTGCGCCTCGGGCGTGAGCTGGAGCATCACGTCCCCCGTGGGGAAGGGCTCCTGAAAGAGCGTGACGCGCTGGTTGAACGCGAGGAACAGCGCCGAGACAAACACGGAGAGGAAGTCGGCCTTCGTCCCATCGTGGAGGGTCGACATGGGCACCTTGGCCGCGGGCGACTCCTCGCGGTGGACCCGCTCGAGGATCCGCATCCACGTTTGCGCGATCTCCTCCTCGAGGTTCTCGCTGTGCATCATCCCGGAGACCTTCGCCTTGCGCGCACGGTCGAGCTCCGCGCGCGCTTTCGCGCGCTCCTCTTCGAGCACGGCGCGGGTTGCGCTCTCCTCCTTGGCCTCCTCGAAGGCGGAAATGAGGTCGTAGAGGGTGACGGGCCGCTCGCCCGGCGGGTGCACGGCCTCGTCGAGGTGCAGGGGGTCGGCCTCGATCACGGCCTTCGTGAAGTTGTACGTGGTCTCGTCGGCCGACATCCAGGGGTTCGCGTCGATGATGTCCATCACGCCGGCCTCGCCGCCCGCCGCGCCCTCGGCCTCCGCCCGCCGCTGCGCCTCGATCCGCGCGATCGCGGAGAGGACCTCTTCCGTCTGCGCCTTGAGGACCGACCAGGCCATGAGCATGAGCTTGCCGGCCGTGATGAAGTCGATGTCCTCGACGCCCTTCACGCGCGACAGGTAGAGCTTGGAGAACTGGCGCAGGTCGATGTCCCAGGGGTTCATCCTCTCGTTGATCACAAGCTCGAAGACGAGCGCGACGCACTTGTCGTAGGGGTCGTCGATCGCGACGTGGACGCCTTCGCGGATGTCGCGGGCAAGTGCAAGGTACCGCTCGACATTCGCGCCCCCATCGGCGTCGCGGATGAGGGACTTGTGGAAGACCAGGTGTGCCATGACCTCGGCAAGCTGCGTGCTGTCGGCCAGTGCGCCCACGGTCGGGGGCGCGCCGGGGGCCTCGGGGGGGGCGTCCTCGTCGGCCTGGGTCTCGCCGAGCGAGGCCGGCTCTTCCAGGAGCACCTCGGAGGGCGCGTGGGAGGGCTCGGTCTCCACCAAGCGGATTTCCGGGGCGACGGGCGAACGGGCGGCGGCGGCCACGCGGATTTCGCCCACGTGGGAGCCTCCGGCCCCGGCCTCGACCTTCGCCGCCTTGGGTTGTCTCTTCGCCGCGGCTTTGCGTGCCATCGCGCTCCCCCCTTTCTCCCCTTTGCCCGGGCTCCGGCCCTAGTGCGCCGTGGCTTGGAGGACAATGCCCGCCTTTACGTCTTCCTTCAGCGCGCCCACGGACACATTCCCAATGACCTCGGAGACGCCCTTGCCCATCATCGTGACGCCGTAGAGGTGGTCCGCGTGGCCAAGGGTCACTTTGCGCAGCGAGATCATGACAAACTGCGCGGTCGCGGAGTTCTTCTTGACCATCCGCGCCACGCTCTCGGCGTTCACCGCGTCGAGGAACATGTCGACCTCGTCGAGCAGGTAGAAGGGCGAGGGCTGGAACTGCTGGATCGAGAAGATCAGCGAGAGCGCCGTGAGGGACTTCTCGCCGCCTGAGAGCGACTCGATCCGCAGCACTTTCTTGCCCTTCGGCTGCGCGCGCACCGCAAGGCCGCCCTGGAAGGGCTCCTCGGG
>JBGPNV010000225.1:0-4439 GCA_041487695.1 Thermoplasmata archaeon
CTCCTCCTCGACGAGGCCGGCAACGAAGTGCGTGTGCCGTTCGAGGGCGTGCTCGCCATCGGCGCCCACCAGACGATCCAGACGAAGCTCATCTTGCAGGTGCCCATCGACGCAAAGGAGTCGACCGTCCAGTTCAGCGCGCGGGCAAGCTCGCAGGGCCAGGAGGAGGACGCGGCGCTCCTCCAGATCGACATCAAGAAGGCGGACCTGAAGCCCGGCGTCGTGACGCTCACGCCCGCGACCCCCGAGGTCGGCCAGATCACCGCGATCACGCTGGAGGTCCAGAACACGGGCGACATCGACGCGAAGCCCGTCATCGTCGACTTCTACGACAACGGGCAGAAGATCGGTTCGGAGGAGCTCTTCCGCGTGGCCGCGCACTCGAAGGCCTATGTGACCTTCGCCTGGTTGCCCGAGGGCAAGGACCACATCATCCGCTTCGTGATCGACCCGACCTCCGGCCCGACTGACCTCATCGGCAAGATCGTCGAGTCGAACGAGGACAACAACATCCAGGAGTCCTCCAGGGAAGTCGGCACGACCCGAGGGCTTCCGGGCTTCGAGGCGCCCTTCGCCGTCGTCGCCCTGGCCGTTGCGCTCGTCGCGCTGCGCTCGAGCCGCAAAGCGCGCAAGTAGGGTGGTTTCCTTCCGGCGCGTCCCGCGCCCGCATTCCCTCTCGCCCGAGCGTGGCGGAGGGCCCCCGAAAGGCGTCCGTCCACCCCCCACGAACGCTTTTTACCCCGCCAAGCCGATTGAGCCCGTCCTGGCCGGGGCTTGAGGGTGCCTTATGGGTGAGCATACGCCGATGATGCGCCAATACCTTGCCGCCAAGCGCGCGCACCCGGACTGCCTCGTCCTCTTCCGGATGGGCGACTTCTACGAGATGTTCGGCGAGGACGCGCGCGAGGGCGCGGCGATCCTCGACCTCGTGCTCACCTCGCGCGACCGCGAGGAGCCCAAAATGCCGATGGCCGGCGTGCCGCACCACGCGCTCGACCAGTACCTGGGGCGCCTGCTGAAGGCCGGGCGCAGGGTCGCGATCTGCGACCAGATGGAGGACCCGGCCAAGGCCAAGGGGCTCGTGCGGCGCGAAGTCACCCGCGTCGTGACGCCCGGCACCGTGCTTGACCCGGGGCTCCTTGAGGACAAGGCGAACAACTACCTGGCGGGCGTGGCCCGGGTGGGCGAGGCCTTCGGCGTCGCCTGGGCCGACGTGTCGACCGGGGAATTCGGGGCCGCCGAGGTTACGGGCGGCGAGGAAGCCGCGGTGGCGGAACTCCTGCGCGCGAGGCCCGCCGAGGTCATCGCCCCCGAAGGCGCGGGGTTCCTCGGCGCCCTCGAGCGCCGCCTTCGCCTCGACGGGGAGGCGACGCTCACGCCGTGGCGCGCCGAGGCCTTCCACCCGACCACCGCGCGCGACCTGCTCAAGGACCGGTTCAAGCTCGCAAGCCTCGAGGGCCTTGGCCTTGCCGACGGCTCCCCGGCGGTGGCCGCTGCCGGCGCCGTCCTTGCCTACATCGAGTCGACGCAGATGGGGCGCACGGGGGCGCTCAAGCCCCCGCGGGCGCTTGGCGCGTCGTCCTTCCTCGAGATGGACGCCGTCACCCAGCGCAACCTCGAGCTCACCCTGAACCTCCGGGACGGCTCGGCCCGCGGGACCCTCCTTGCGCTCATCGACCGCACCTCCACGTCGATGGGTGCGCGGATGCTGAGGGCGTGGCTCACGCGCCCGCTCACGGAGGTCGCCGCCATCCGGGCGCGGCTCGACGCCGTCGCCTTCCTCGTCGGAAGCGCGATGCTGCGGGAGCGCCTGCGCCAGGTCCTGCGCGCCGTCCACGATGTTGAGCGGCTCGTCGCGCGCTCTTGCGCGGGCTTTGCAAGCCCCCGCGACCTCGCTGCGCTCGTAGGCTCCCTCGAGGCCGTTTCCCTGCTCAAGGGCGCCCTGGGCGCCGGCCACGGCGCCCTCCCCGAAAAGCCCCCCCTGCTCGCCTCGCTCGCCTCGCGCCTCGACGACTTCCCCGCGCTCCGCGACCGCTTCACCCGGGCGCTTGCCGACGAGCCTCCGGCCACCGACAGCGAGGGCGGGCTCATCCGCGAGGGGTATTCCGCCGAACTCGACAAACTGAAGGCCGAGACCAAGGACGCGCGCGACTGGATCGGCTCGCTCCAATCGCGGGAACGCGAGCGCACAGGCCTCAAGGGGCTCAAAGTCGGCTTCAACAGGGTGTTCGGCTACTACATCGAGGTCTCGCGCGGGCTTTCCGGGGCCGTCCCCGAGGACTACGAGCGGCGCCAGACCCTCGTGAACGCCGAGCGCTACGTGACGCCCGACCTCAAGCGCTACGAGGAACTCGTCCTCTCTGCCGAGGAGCAGATCAACGCCCTCGAGAAGAAGCTCTTCGGCGAGCTTGTCGACGCGGTCCGCCAGGCCGCCCCCGCTCTCCTTGCGCTCGCCGAGGCCCTTGCGACCCTCGACGCTCTCACGGGCCTTGCCTTTACCGCGGCCGAGCGCGGCTACGCGCGCCCCGAGGTCGACGCCTCGGACGTGCTCATGATTCGGGACGGGCGGCACCCCGTCGTCGAGGTCTCACGCGTCGAGGGCGAGTTCGTCGCCAACGACACGAACCTCGACGCCACGCGCAACCAGATCATGCTGATCACGGGGCCAAACATGGCCGGCAAGTCGACGTACATGCGCCAGGTCGCGCTGATCTGCCTCTTAGCGCAGATGGGCTCGTTTGTGCCCGCCGCCGAGGCGCGCATCGGCGTGGTCGACCGGATCCTCACGCGCGTGGGCGCGACCGACTACGTGAGCGCCGGCCAATCGACATTCATGGTCGAGATGGTCGAGACCGCCCGGATCCTGAACCTCGCGGGCCCCGGCTCCCTCGTCCTGCTCGACGAAGTCGGGCGTGGCACCTCGACCTTTGACGGGCTCTCGATCGCTTGGGCCGTTGCCGAGTGGCTCCACGACGGCCCCTCCGCGCACCCGCGCACGCTGTTTGCCACCCACTACCACCAGCTCACGGACCTTGCCAAGGACCACCCGCGCGTGGTGAACTACCACCTCACCGCGCGCGAGCACGACGGGGGGATCGTCTTCGTGCGCAAGCTCCTTCCTGGCTCCACCGACAAGTCCTACGGCATCCAGGTCGCGAAGCTCGCAGGGATTCCGGCGCCGGTGTTGAAGCGCGCGGACGAGATCCTCCGGCTCATCGAGGAGCAGCAGGCCTTCGACCTGGCGGCCTCGAGCGCGGCGCGCGCGGAAACGGGCGCGACGGGCCCGCGCGCGCCCTCGCCGGTCCGGGGGTTCACGCAGTCGCTCCTCTTTGGCGCCGTCGCGGACGGGCCGGCCGTTCCCCCGGAGCTCCTGCGGAAACTCGAGGCCGCCGACGTGAGCCAGATGACGCCGATGGAAGCGCTCGCTCTCGTCGACGAACTCAAGGCGCTTGCGGGGGGCAACGCGGGCGCGCCGCCCACGGGGAGCCCGGACACGTCCGCCCCACGAAAGCCCACCGCGACCCGGGGGGGCAAGCACTGATGGGCGTCATCAAGGTCCTGCCGCCGAAGGTCGCAAACGCGATCGCGGCCGGCGAGGTCGTCGAGCGCCCGGCGAGCGTCGTGAAGGAGCTTGTCGAGAACAGCGTCGACGCGGGTGCCACCCGCATCACGGTCGAGGTCGAGCGCGCGGGCCTTGCCCTCATCCGCGTCACGGACGACGGTTCGGGGATGGCGCGGGACGACGCGGCGCTCGCCTTCGAGCGCCACGCGACCTCGAAGATCCGGAGCGCGGCCGACCTCGAGCGGATCACGACGATGGGCTTCCGCGGCGAGGCGCTGCCGTCCATCGCGGCCGTTTCGCGGGTCCGCGTCCTCACGCGCGCCGTGGACGCAGCCGAAGGCAGCGAGGTCCGCGTGGAGGCGGGCGCCGTCCCAAAGGTCGCGCCAGGCGCCGCGCGCCAGGGCACCCTCGTCGAAGTCCAGGAGCTCTTCCACAATGTGCCGGCCCGCCGCAAGTTCCTCAAGTCCCAGGCCTCCGAGAGCGCGGCGATCGGCGAGACCGTGGCCTCCCTTGCCCTTGCGCACCCGTCCGTCCACCTGCGCTACTTCGCCGACGGGCGCGAGGTCCTCAACGCCCCGGCCTCGACGGAGATGCTGGACCGGATCCTCGCCGTCCTCGGAATGGGCGTGGCCGACGAGATGCTGGAGGTCCGCGCGCAGGCGGGCGCAACGGTCCTTTCCGGGCACACCTCCCGCGTTTCGCTCACGCGCTCGAGCACGGCCGACCAGTACCTCATCGTCAACGGTCGGCCCGTGCGCTCGAAGGCCCTTTCGTCCGCCGTCCGTTCGGCGTACAAGGGCCGCGTGATGGTGGGGCGGCACCCCGTGGTTGTGCTGCGCCTCCAGGTCCCGCCCGAAGAGGTCGACGTGAACGTCCA
>JBGPNV010000226.1:0-4432 GCA_041487695.1 Thermoplasmata archaeon
CAATCGCGCCGAAGGCCGTGGCGACCTCGAGGAACATCCCCAACCGGGTGTTCGCGATCCCCCGGCGGACGCTTGCGGCCCCCGACCCTGTCGAGGTCGCGACGACCGCGACGATCGACACGGCCACGGCGACCTTGATGTCGATCCCGAGGGCGAGCGTCATCACGGGGACAAGGAGGAAGCCGCCGCCGAGGCCAAGGAGCGAGCCGAGGAACCCCGTGACGACGCTGACGAGGAGGAGCAGGAAGGCGACGGTGAGTGGGTCCAAGGGAGGCGCCTCCTCGCGCGGCGATCGCGCCGCGCGCACTTAGCCATTGCCCGGGGAGGGCTGCGGGCCTCACGCGCCCCGGTCGTCCGTGCGGAAATCCTCAGCCGACTCCTGCGCTTTGGCGACGAGGTACCCCAGGAACCCCAGCACGAGGCGCACGCCGTACCAGATCGAGGTGTAGTCGACGATGAACCGCTGGAGGGAGTAGGAGCCCCAGAGGGCGCCGTGCTTCAGGGTGAGCTGCTTGCGCCCGTAGCCGTTCCAGAAGGCCTGGCGGAAGAACCCGTAGAACGTGTCGCGGGCTCGGGCGTAGACGACCGCGCGCTCGCAGCGGACGATTGTCGCGCCGGCTTCAACAGCGCGGAAGTTCAGGTCGATGTCCTCCGCGGTCTGGAAACGCGGGTCGAACCCCTTGAGGCGCTTGAGGAGCGAGGTCTCGTACATGAGGTTGGAGGAAGGGTAGCTTACATCGGTCCCCTGGACCGTGAGCTCGACGCGTGAGAGCTCCGCGAAGGGGCGGTAGCCCATGAGGATCGTACGGCCGGCGACGACGGCGGAGCGGCCCGCGGCTGCGCGCAGCTCCTTCAGCCAAACCGGAGAGGCAATGCAGTCGCCGTCGATGAACGCGACGCGCTCGCCCTTCGCCTGTTCGATCCCGAAGTTGCGGCCCTCGCCGCGCGAGCCGCCCTGCCGGAAGGCGCGGACGGTGTCGGGGTAGCGGGAGGCGTAGTCTGCAGCGATCGCCCAGGTGCTGTCCTCCGAATAGGCCTCGACGATGACGACCTCAAAGGGGGGCTCCTGGACGAGGAGCGAATCGAGGAGCGCGGCGAGGTTGCGCTCCTCGTTGCGCACCGTCGTGACAACGGAGACCAGCATCAAGGCGCGGACAAGGGGGCCAAAGATGAAGGTTGTGGGGTGAAAGGAGGAGGCCTCGGTCACGCCGTCACGATCGTCCCAGGAGACCCTGGAGGCCGTGGCTGAACGCCTGGGCGGAGGCCGACTGGACGGAGAGCCGGCGCAGCCAGCCTTCCTTGGGCCGCAACCACATGGGCTTGAGCTGGAAGGTGACCGAGGCGTACTCGACATCCCATAGGATGAGGGGCTCGGGCGGCGCGGGCTTCAAGGCGGCCTTGATGGGTGGGCCGCCCGTGAGCATCCCCGACACATCCGCGAGCGTGCATTCCCCGCGCGCATAGGCCTCCATGGCCGGGACCATCCGGCGGATCTGGTTCCACCAGAAGCGCGAGCCGCGGACGGTGATGTACACGAGGGGGCCGCGCCGCTCGACGGCGACCGACTCGATCGTCGACTCGTAGGCGTGGGGCTTGCCGTGGCGCTTCTTGTCGCGGCGGGCGAAGGCCTGGAAGTTGTGCTCACCGACGAAGAGCGCGCCCGCCTCGCGCAAGGGCGACTCGTCGGAGGTTTCGGGGTAGAGGAGGGCGTAGCGGTAGACGCGCATCGAGGCGCGGCGCGGGTGGAAGGTCTCGGGCACTTCGGCCGCGCCGACAATGGCCATGTCTTCGAGCTCGGCGTTGAGCGAGGGCGCGAGCTGGTCGAGGCGGGAGGGCCGGGTCACGTCGAGGACGATGCAGTTGCCAAGCGCCGAGACGCCCTTGTCCGTGCGGCTCGCAAACGGGATGCCGGGCCGCGCAAGCTCGATGCGGTCGGCGCGGATCGCGCGCCGGACTTCGCTGTACACGGTGCGCTTCTCGGGCTGGGGGTTCGTCCCCCAGAACTTCGTGCCGTCATAGGCGATCTTGAGGGCGAAGCGGTGGACCTCCGGTTCGGCCACGGCCAGGGAAGCGCCGCCCCCGCATCAAAAGCTTCGTGCGCCCCAACGCTAAAGAGGGAGCCTTGGGATCGCGGGCGACATGGGTTCGCGAAAGGCGCGCGAGATGAAGGCGCGGAGGCAGCGCTTCACCGTGAAGCCGGGGACGCCGAAGCACCAGGCGGAACCGGTGCAGAAGGCCAAGCGGCAGCTCTTCGTCGTGCTCGTGGAGCCGGAGATCCCCGGGAACCTCGGCTTTGTCGCTCGGGTGATGGCGAACTTCGGACTCGAGAACCTCGTAATCGTTGGCGGCTGCGAAATCACCGAGGAAGCGCGCGATCGGGCCGTCCACGCGCAGCACATCCTGAACCGGGCCCAGCGGGTCGCCACGCTGAACGAGGCGCTCGCGGGCGCGGACTTCGCGGTGGGGTCCACGGCGGTCCTTGCCGCGCCCGACAACGCCGTTTGGAGGAACCCCGTCCAACTCAGGGAGGCCATCGCTGTCATCCGCGGCGCTGGCAAGACCGTGGCGCTCGTCTTCGGGCGAGAGAGCCGCGGACTTCTCAACAACGAACTCGAGCGCATCGACTTGCTGGTCACGATTCCGACGAACGACGCGTACCCCTCGCTCAACGTCAGCCACGCCATGGCGATTGTACTCTACGAGCTTTCCGACGCCGTAAGGGAGATCCCTCAGCCGGAGCTGGCGACGGGACCCGAAAAGGAGGCGCTCCTTGAACGCATCGACGAGGTCCAGGAAGCGGCCGGCGTAATTGATTGGCGGCGGGCGCGCAACCGGACGATGATGCGGCGGCTCTTTTCGCGGACGCAGATGACGAAGTTCGAGTTCCATTCGCTGTCGGGGATCCTGTCGAGAAGCCGGGACACGATGTTGAAACTCGAGGGAAAGCCGGCGGGCCGGCAGCGCAAGCGTGTCCAAAGACGTTGAAGGCCCGTTTCAGTGCCGCAGGTGCCTGACCCCGGTGAACACCATCGCCATCCCGTGCTCGTCGGCGGCCTTGATAACCTCGCCGTCCCGGATCGACCCGCCCGGCTGGATAATGGCGGAAATCCCGGCCTTGGCTGCCTCGTCGACCCCGTCGCGGAACGGGAAGAACGCGTCCGACCCGATCACGCAGCCCTTGGTCGGCTTGATGGCCTTCATCGCGGCCACCTTGACGGCATCGACCCGCGACATCTGGCCGGCCCCCAGCCCCACCGTCTCGAACTCGCGGGCAAACACGATCGCGTTGCTCTTCATGTGCTTCGCGATCTTGAGGGCGAAGCGCATCGCGCGGCCCTCTTCCTCCGAAGGCGCGCGCTTCGTCGCGACCCTGTGGTCCGGGCCTTCGAGCGCGAGGTTGCGCTCCTGCGCGAGGATGCCCCCGACGACCTTCTTCAGGTCCCATTCGCGGGGGTCGGAAGGCTCGCGCCAGTTGGGGACCTCGACGACGCGCATGTTGGGCTTCTTCCTGAGTGTGGCGAGAGCCTCGTGAGTGAACGAGGGCGCGATGATGGCCTCCTTGAAGGAGGTCGTGATCGCCTCGGCCATCGGCCCATCGACCTCGACCGAGCACCCCACGATCCCGCCGAAGGCGGACATCGGGTCCGTGGACAGGGCGCGTCGGTATGCGACCGAAGGCTTGGCGTCCCGCCCGACGCCGCACGGCGTCGTGTGCTTCAGAATGACGACCGCCGTATCCGCCCCGAACTCGCGAAGGAGCGCGAGGGCCGAGTCCATGTCGAGGATGTTGTTGAACGAGAGCGCCTTGCCCTGGTGGATGGTCGCGTGCACGAGAGACGGCTCGCGGACGCCTGGGAAGGAGTAGAGGGCGGCCTTCTGCTGGGGATTCTCGCCGTAGCGCAGGTCCATGACCTTCGAGGCGGAGAGCGAAAGGACCGGCGGAAACGTCTCGCCCTTCGCGCCCGCATGGTGCTGCGCGAGGTAGGCGACAATCGCCGCGTCGTAGCGGGCGGTCAGGCTGAAGGCTTCGGCGACGAGCGCAGTCAGCGTCTCGGCGGAAAGCTCGCCGCCCCGCTCGCGTAACTCGTGGGTGAGACCCTCGTAGGCGTCGGGCGAGGTGACGACCGCAACCTGGTCGCCGTTCTTCGCGGCGCTGCGCAGGAGCGTAACGCCGCCGATGTCGATGTTCTCGATGACCTCCTCATGAGACGCTCGCCGCGCGACGGCGGCCTCAAAGGGGTACAGGTTGCACACGACCATGTCGATCGGCTTCACGCCGTGGTGCTCGAGTTGCTCGATGTGGTAGGGCTTGTCGCGCCGCGCGAGGATGGCGGCGTGGACCTTTGGGTGGAGAGTTTTCACGCGCCCGTCGAGGAGTTCTGGGAACCCCGTGAGGGCCGAGACCTCCATGACCGGGATCTGCGCGGCGTGG
>JBGPNV010000227.1:0-4431 GCA_041487695.1 Thermoplasmata archaeon
AGGCCTGACGTGCGAGGCCTGACGTGCGAGGCCTGACGTGCGAGGCCTGACGTGCGAGGCCTGACGTGCGAGGCCTGACGTGCGAGGCCTGACGTGCGAGGCCTGACGTGCAAAGCTGACGAGGATAGCGAGAAAAGGAAAAGGGAAGGGGGGGAGGGCCGGGCGGGCCCTCCCCCAAGTTGTCGTTGGTCGGTAGACGATCAGATCACGACTTTGCGACCGATGAACACCCTCGTGAGGCGCGGGTGCTTCGACGCGACGCCGCGCAGGGGGTGCTCCGCGAGCCACCGGTCCAGGCTGAACCAGGTTCCGCCTTTCGACAGGAGCAGCGCCACGGTCATGCCTGCCATGATGTAGTTCACGCCGAAGGTCGAGGCGCCCGTCTGGTTGGCTGCCAGCCAGAAGTTCAGGTTCAGGAGGAACCCGCCGACGAACCCGACGTTCGTCATCAGGCCGAGGAGCAGCGCGAAGCCCACGAGCACCTCGCCGTACATGGTGAGGGTGCCCCAGAAGGTCGCGTTCGGGATCACGGTCCCCGTGAGGAAGTCCCTGTACCACCCGAAGGAGTTCGTCTTCGCGAAGCTCGCGTTGGTCGCAGCGAACCCCGGGAGGTACTTCGGGTTGTTCATCTTCCCGATCCCCGAGTTCAACCACTCGATCGCGATCGCCCAGCGCATGCCGGTCATCACGACTTCGTTCCTTCGCTCAGCAAAGGCCCACTTGAAGCGCCCGAAGGCGCCGTGGGGCATTGCGCCCACCGTTCCAACGGCTGTTTCTGTCATTTCCGTCCGCCTCTTTTTTTGGTGAGGGGCTTAACCTCTCACTTGGCAAGACAGTAGCCGGGCTAGAACCTTAGACCACGGTGCATACGTACGGATCGACCGCACGTGGTGGGGGCCCGCTTTTACACTCTTTACGCCGCGTTGACCCCGCGGCCCCCCCCCGAGGGGGCCCAAGGCGTCAAGCCTGCCGGATCGGCTTCTCGCCCTCGGAGGGGCGCATGAACCGGGTGGGTTCGCTCTGGTGGCGCGAGAACGCGATGATCGCGATGGACCGGCAGGACTCCGCGATCTGCACCATGGCCTGGATGATCCGCCGGACGCGCAGGACGGCCTGGGCGTCGTGGACCGCTCCGAGCGTCTGGAGCACGAGCGATTCCTCCTCCTTGCGGAGCCTCGAGGCGATCTCCGTTGCCTCGACCGCCTTGTCGAGTTCCCGCGAAAGCAGGGCGAGCATCGCGTCGGCAAAGAGTTGGCCAAGCTCGAGCCCGTGGGCGCGGAGCGCCGTGTGGAGCGCGCCGGGCAGCTTCGCCTCGGACAGGATGAGCCCCTCGACGTTGAGGGCGATCACGCGGGACTGGTCGGCGATCCGCTCGAGGTCGTTGGCGATGATCGAGTACCCGGCGATGTCCGCCCGGGACTTGAGGCCGATCATCGTGCGTACGCCTTCGTCCTGCTGGGCCGAGAGGATGAGCCGCATGATGAGCCAGTAGATCATGTCCGCGTCCTCCTCGCGCGAGGCCGCGACCCGCGAGAGCTTCGCGTCCTTCGTGCGCAGCGCCTCGAGGGAGTCCACGATCGCCGACGACGAGAGGTTGTAGAGCCGCTTGAACAGCGCGTCGACGGGGTACCGCTGCGTCTCAATGGAGCACTGGAGGATGACCTCGCCGGGGCTCTCCTCAATGATGCCCATGCCGATGAGTTTTTTCGAGGTGCGCCGGATCGCCTCGACGGCGTCGGCCGTGAGCCGCCCCTTCGAGCGCACGACAAGGTGGTCGCGGCCGAGCACGTAGCCGCCGACGATGACGCGCGAGAGGACCTCCGGCGAGCGGCACTCGTCGGCGGCGATCACGTAGGCCGTTTCCTTGGGGACGGCCCCCACGCCCTCCCCGACGGGGATGACGCGGAGCTCCTTGCCGTCCTCGACGAGCTGGACGGACGCGCCGCGCTTCAGCCCTTGCTCGGCGGCCCAGGCAGAGGGGAGCGAGACGGAGAGCGTCGAGCTTCCCACCTTCTGGAGCTTGCGGATTTCCAACCGTGTTTCCTCCTGAAAGCGGCGAGCCCGCATGTCAGGGGGGAGCATAATAACCTCCCCCTTGGGGGGCGTTGAACTCTCGGGCTCTTGGACCACCGGGGCGGGCGTCTCGTCCATCCTTTCACCTCAGTTGGCCTGCCTTGAGTCTCGCGCGGGTTTCGGAGGCTTCCATCGCCTTGCGAAGGCGGCCCATGGCCTCGGCGCCAAGCCCGCGCTGCGCGGCGGCGAACGCCTCGGCTTCCTCGCGGGCGACGACGGCCGCGAAGTCGTCGCGGAGCTTCCTCGAGGCTTTGGCCGCCTTCCGGCGGAGCGAAGGCGTGCCGACGCCGACGGCGAACGCGAGCACGAGGGCCTGCAGCTGGCCGAAGTCGTCCTCCACGAGCATGTGTCCGGCCTTGAGTTCAGGCAGGACGAGGCGGGCCATGGGGTCGACGCTCGCGATTTCCGGGTAAAGCGCGAATTCCTCTTTCACAAGGTGGGGGGAAAGCTCGGTCCGCACGAGGCGAACGGCTTCCTCGAGGGCTTCGAGCTCCGAGGGCGAAAGCGAGCGCTGCGAGAGGAGCCAGTCGATTTGGCTCACGGCCTCTTGGAGGCGCGCGTGTTCGGCGCGCAGGAGCGCGAGGGGGTCGCCGTAGGGCGACAGGCGCGGGGACGGTGCGCAGGTCGAGGGCTCGAGGTGGGCGTGCGTGGACATGGGGTGTGTTCCTCCTTTAGGCGCGGACAATGGTGACGGGGACGGCGGCAAGCTCGAGGACGCGGAGCGCGGTGGAGCCAAGGACCATGGCTTCAACCCCCTTCTTCGCGCGGTGGCCGATGACAATCTCGGCAAAGGCGCCCTCGCGGGCGAAGGCGACGATTGCCCCGGCCGGGTCGTTGGAGGGGCGCAGGGCCGTGTGGAGGGTGACGCCGGCGGAGGCCGCCGTCAAGGAGGCGCCCTCGAGGAGGCGCTGGAGGCGCTCGCCGTAGCTTGCGACCTCGTCGGAGCCCCGCGACGGCACGCGGACCGCGATCGTGACCTTGCGGGTGTCGAGCACGGAAAGGACCCAGACCTCGTCGTGCGCGCGCTGCGAGCGGCCGAGGGCCCACTCGAGCGCGCGGTGCGCGGGGGCCGATTCGTCGAGGGCCACGAGGACCTTGTGAGGGTTCATCAGCGCACCACCAGCACGGGGCAGGGCGAGTGGCGCACGACCTTCTCGGCGACGGAGCCGAGGAGCGCGCGGGCAAGGCCCGTGCGACCGTGGGAGCCGACGATGACGAGGGACGCGTGGGTGCGGCGGGCCTCCTTGACAATCGCGGCCGCGGGGTCGGCAAGCGGGATGACGGCGGACGTGGGTTCGAGCCCCTGTTTGCGGGCGCGGGATTCGCCGTCGCGCGCCACACCGGCCCAGTCGACGCCGGCGCCGAGCGCCGAGACCTGCAGGCCTGCGCTTGCAATCGCCTCGGCCTCGACAAAGCCGACGTCCTCGACGGTCACGATGCGCAGGCGGGCCCCCCGCAGGAGGGCGAGCTCGATGGCATAGTCGAGGGCCTTTAAGGCGGACGGCGACCCGTCGATTGCAACGAGGTACACCGGGGGCTCGGTCGCTGGCAAGGCTTCCACCGTGTGGGAGTTCCCCACCGCGTTCGATACCCGTGCCGTTCGGACTCTTGGTTGCGTAAGTAGACTAATTACCGGCGTTTAACCCGATGGACACTGCCGGAGCGCCGGACGGCTCTTTGCCTGGCAAGGCGTCCGGGCGTCGGGGGAAAGGGTGGCCTCGCTCTTCGCGCGCGAGCCCTCGTGGATCTCCGTTGGCGCCGCGCAGACGACGCTCGTGGTCTGGCTGGCGGCGCTCGCAGCGGGGGACTTTGCGCGGGGCGACCCGCGGGCGCCCGCGCTCGTCGTGCGGGCCGCCTCGCGCGACGGCGCGGCCGTCCTGGGGCTCTTCGGGTTCGTCATCCCCGTGGTCCTTGGGATGTTCCCGAGGCTTGCGCCGGGGCTGCTTGGGCTCCCGCGCCTCGGCAAGCTGGAGACCCGCCTGCCGCCCGTGCTCGGCGCGTCCATGTCCGCCCTCGCGCTCTTTTGGCTCGCGACCGGCGAAGCGGCGCTGCTTCCCGCCTTGCCGCTCCTTTCGCTTGGGGGCGCGATTGCCCTCATCGTCGCGATGGCTGCAGCACGGCGTGCGCGGGCGGCGAGCTTGCCGACCGTCGGGCCCGCCGTCCAGCTGCCCGCCCGCCTCCTCCTTGCCGCCGCGCTCGTGCACCTCGCCGTGGGCTCGGCGCTGCTCTTCGCGCTTGCAACGACGCCGGACCCCCTGAGCGGCACGCGGCCGGCGACCCTCGCGCTCTGGCCTCTCCACCTGCTGACGGCGGGGTTTGTCGTCCTCACGGTCTTCGGCGTGGGCGCCCGGAGGTTTG
>JBGPNV010000228.1:0-4431 GCA_041487695.1 Thermoplasmata archaeon
CGCTTCCGGCCCGACGACGCGGATGTACCCGTTGAGCCCCTTCGGGGCTTGGGCGAGCGCGTCCAAGACGACGCCCCGTCCGCCGGGGAACTTCCCTAGCACCTTGCCCTTCGGGAGCTTCATCCGTCGGGTCCCCCTCGCTTGGCAGTTGGCCGGCCGTCTCGCGCTTCCCCTTCAGATTTCCGAGAGCAGCTTGCGGATCTCTTCGAGCTCCTTGTCGCGGGAGCGGCGCGCGCGCACGTCGTCGGCGGCCTTCGCACGCACGCGGTCCGCCTCCTTCGCGCGGTCCTCGACCAACCGGGACGCGCGTTCGAGTTCGCCCTGGCGCCGCTCGAGGTTCTTGCGCACGGCCTTCATCTCCGCGCCGGCGTTCTTGAGGGCGCGCTCGCGGTCGGCAAGCTCCTCGGCAAGCGTATCCGCACGCTTGGCCGCCTCGAGCCCGGCCTGCGCCTGCTTCGTAAGCTCGCCGACCTCGCCGCGCGCGGCTTTCAGCTCGGCGCGCTCCTTGGCAAGGGCGCCCTCGCGGTCGGCAAGCGCGCGCTCGAGCTCCTTGACTCGGCCTTCCTTCGCCGCAAGCTCGCCGGCCTTCTCGGCAAGGGCCCCTTCAGCCGCTTTGACGCGCGTGCGCTCGCCGGCAAGCGCCTCGCCTTGTTTGGCCGCCTGGCGCCCCTCCTTCTGGGCCTGCCGGCGCACTTCGTCGAGCGCGGCGCGTTCGGCCGCCAGCCTGCCCTTGACCGACTCGAGTTCCTCGAGTTTGGACTCGTAGGTCGCGGAGAGTTCCTCGTGGCGCACCTGCGCGCGCTCGGATTGGGCCGCGCGCTTGTCGACCGCCGCGTCGCGCAAGGCAAGCTGGCGGGCAAGGCCCTCCATCTGCTCGGCACGCTGAGCGAGCTCCTTCTCGCGAGATGCAAGTTTTTGCGCGTCCCTTTCGAGGTCGGCCGCGCGCCTCTCGAGCTTGGCGCCCAAGTCGGAGGCCTGGCGCCCCGCAAGCGCGGCGTCCGCCCCGCGCGACTTGGAGGATGCCTCGAGCTCGACGAGCGCCTTCTCGCGTTTGCCGTAGAGGTCGTCGCGCGCCTGACCTTCCAGGTCGCGCGCCTCAAGCTTTTGGCGGTACTGCTCGAGGACGTCGCGCAGCTTCGAGGCTTCGAGTTCGAGTGTCGCGGCGGCCCCCTCGCGCTCGGCAAGGGCCGCAAGGCGGGCCTTCAGGTCGGCCTCCGCGTCCTTCAGGGCGTCTTCGCGCTTCACGAGTTGGTCCTCGCGCTCGTTTAGCATGGAGCCAAGCGAGCGCGCCTGCTCCTCGGCCTTGTCGACCTTGCGCGTTCGCCCCTCGGCGTCCTTGGCCGCCTTCTCGGAGGCCGCCTGGTCCTTGCGGAGCGCGTCTTCGGCCTCTTCGAGCGTGCGCGAGGTCTCTTCGACCTCGCGCCGCTTCGCCTCGACGCCTGCGCGCTCCGCCTCGAAGGCCTTGCGCGCGCGCTCGAGGTCGTCGCCAAGTGCCTTGAGGTCGTGTTCGCGCCCGGTCAGCGTTGATTCCTTTTCCCGCAGCTTGGCTTCGTGGGCCTCCTGCCCCTCTTCACGGGTCGTGAGCCCTTCGGCGTCGCTGCCGATCTTGCGCCAGACCTCGTCGACCTCCGCGCGGGTCTTCTCCAGCCGGTGTCCCTCCGCCTCAAGGTCGAGGCGGCGTTCGTCAAGGCGCCTCGATACCTCCTCAAGGCGCGCGCCCTCGACGGCCACCTGTTTCTCGCGCTCGTCGAGCGCGCGCTCGTGGGCAAGGCTCCGTTCCTCGCGCGCGAGGAGTTTGGCCTCTTCGAGCTTCAGGCGCCGGGCTGCTTCGACGGCCTTCGCTTCGCCCTCGCCCTTGGCGGCGTGGCGGACGAGCGAAAGGGTCCCATCTTTCGTGATCTTGAGTTCGTCGCGCAGTCCGCGGTTTTCCTCTTCGAGCGTTCGGAGCCTGTCGACGGACGGCGCTCCCTCGCCCGCGGCTCCCGGGGCCGGCGCGCCGGGGGGCAGGGCCTTCGAGGCCGGCGCGGTCCCCTCGCGTGCGAGGAACCGCGCCTCCTGGTCTTCGGACTTGAGGCGCAGGAGCGCGCGGGGTTCGAGGTCGGCGGGCGTGACCGCCGCGCCCGGGAAAAAGCGCGCGAGGTGTTCGACGCTCACACTTGACGAGGCGTACGCGAAGGAGCGGAACTCGAGGACCGCCTCGCGCGATTCCGACGCGCGCAGGAGCGGCGAGAGGGCGCCGTTGCCCTCAAGGGCCTGATCCCCTTCGAAGTCCGCGAGGATTGGCACGCCCTCCCGGAAGACGACGGCCCCCCGTTCCAGCGCGCCCGGCCCCCGCCGGCGCTTGACCTCAATATACCCGGAGAACGCTTCACGCTCGCTCTCGGCGACCGCCTTCTGGAGGGCCCCGGGCCCGCCGGCTGCTTTCCGGACCAGCCGTCCAACCGGGATTCGCACGGTGCGCGCCCTCCAACTGCCAGGCCGCGCCCTGGGCCGCCTCGCCCCCACCCTTGACGGGCTGATGAGGAGCCCCGAAGGCGATGGTGACATCGCCTGGCTAGCTCTTCGAAATCGTTGACGGCTATAAACGCTTGCGGCCCACTCCGACGGCGAGCCGACCGCAGGCGGAGCACGCAGGCACGGCGAGAGGCGCACGGAGTCCGGATCAGGCCGGAGGCCTGCGCGGGCGGCGTGCGGGGGCGTCGCCTTGGGGCGCCTGGGCCGGGCCGTAAAGTCGCGCGTAATAATCGAGTTCCGCCTGGCGCTGGGCGTCCACTGCGGTGCGCGGGGGGGGCGGAGGCGGCGGAGGCGGCGGTGCCGCCGGCGCGGGGGGCCTCGCGGACGGCTGGGGGCCACGTGTGGGGGCGACCGGCTGGGGGCCACGTGTGGGAGCGGCCGGCTGGGGCGGAGGCGGGGTTGCGGGCGCCGCAGGCGCAGGCGCGAGGGCGCGCGGCGCGCCGCCTCCGGGGACTTGGGGTGGTACAGGAGGCTGGCGAGGGCTCGGCGGCGGCGGAGGCCGAGGCGACGGGGCGGCCGCAACCCGAGGGGAGGGCGCCGGCGGGGGAGGCGGGGGAGAAGGCGGCGGCCGGGTCAGCGGGCGCGGCGGCGTCGGCGGCGTGGCTGGGACGACGGGGCGGGGTGGCACGGGGGGCGCGCGAGGTGCCGTCGGGGGCCCGGGCGGGGGTCCTCGCACAGGCGGCGCGGCGGGCGCTCTGCGCGCGGCCGAGCGAGGCGGGGCCGCGAGCCGGTGCACGTCCGCCGCGGCGGCGCGCCGCTGCCGGAGCAGCAGGACCAACGCCAAGCCCACCACAGCGGCGGCCGCGACGCCCCCGACCACCAGGGTCGGGAAACCGCCTACCTGTGGCGCCGGCGGCTCGACCCCGCCGGTCACGGTCGGCTGGAAGGGCAGGACTTCGATGAGCGCGGTGACGACCTTTGTTTGCGCCCCGTCCGAAACGGTGAGGGTCACGGTGAAATTCCCTTGCGACGCGTACCTGTGGTGGACGGTCTGCCCCTGCGCGCCCGTCCCGTCGCCGAAGAGCCACTGGTAGAAAAGGCCGCGGCCCTCCGGGTCCGTGGCGACGGCCGTGAAGGACTCTTGAACATCCTCGTACGTCGTCCGGGGCTGCAGCGGCGAAACGGTGGGAGGCTCCCCCGCCGCGAGCGGGACGCCGATCACGCGGCCGGCGTCCGTGCCGACGATGGCGAGCCCGCTTGCGATGGCCGGTGAGGTCCGGATCGTCGAGTCCGCACTAAACGACCACGCGGCGCTCCCGTTGAAGGCGAACGCGGACACGAGGCCGCCGTAGTCGCCCACAATGAACACCTCATCGGTGGCCGCCGGCGATGCGCGGATGTACCCGCCAAGGGGCCGCGCCCACTGCGCGGCTCCGTTCGAGGTCGAGAACGCCGTAAGGCTCTCGCCGCCCACGACGACCTCCCCGGCCGCGACCGCGGGCGAAGACGCGATCACGCCGCCAGGGTTCGCCTCCCAGAGGCGCACGCCCGTCTGCGAGTCCAGCGCAAGGAGGCGGCCGTCCAGCGTTGCCACGAACACCTTGCCGTCCGACACGGCGGGCGACCCCTGGATCTCCGCCTGCGCGTCGTACTTCCAAAGGAGGGTGGGGTGGTCGCCCTCGTCGCGCAGCGCGTAGAGGAACCCGTCGTAGGAGCCGAAGTACACGGAGGTCCCGACGACGGCCGGCGAGCTCTTCACGGCGTCCGAAGTCGTGAAGTTCCACACGCGCGTCCCGTTGGCCAAGTCGACCTTGTAGAGGTTCCAGTCGTCCGACCCCACGAAGATCGCGCCCCCGGAAAGGGTGGGCGACGAATCCACGCGCGCGCCGGTCTGGAAGCGCCACACGACCGCCGCCGACTGCTTCGTGGGGGCGATGTCGATCCCGATGAGGGACCGGCCGCCGGGAACGACGACGC
>JBGPNV010000229.1:0-4425 GCA_041487695.1 Thermoplasmata archaeon
GGATCCGGACCTACCTCTGGTCGCTCGTGGACGGCGGCCTCAACGTGACGGTCCCCGGCTTCTTCACGCTCTACTGGTTCGCGACCCCAGGGACCTACACGGTGACGCTCACGGTAATCGACTATGGGGGCAACCGCGCGACGGACACGCTCGTGGTGGTCGTGCACGACCGGACGGCGCCGGTGGCCAACGCGGGGGGCAACCGCACCGTCGACGAGGACGTCGTCGTCACGCTCGACGCCAGCGGCTCGACGGACAACGACCCGCAGTTCCCCGCGGGCGCGGTGTTCACCTGGTACATCTCGGACGGCGTGACGACGCAGGCCGCCTACGGCCGGGTCGCGACCTGGACGTTTGCCACACCGGGCGTCTACGACGTGCGCCTCGTGGTCGCCGACGCGGTCGCGCTCACGGACCAGGACGCCGTGAAGTTCACGGTGCTCGACAAGACGCCGCCGACGGTCCCCGCGCTCCAGGTGCCCTTGGCCACGGAGGACTCGCCCTTCCGCGTCTATGGCTCCGCCCCGACGGACAACGACCCCGAGTGGCCGAAGGGGATGACCACCTGGTTCGAGCTGCGCCGCGCGGGTCTCCAGGTCGGGTGGACGAACGCGAGTCCGGGCGTGTTCAATGTCTCGGAACCAGGGCTCCTCGAAGTGGTCTTTTACGTGAGTGACGCGGCAGGCAATGTCGCGTCGGCCAGGGTGAACTTCACGGCGGTGGACATCACGGCGCCGGACCTCGCCCTTTTCGGCGACCGCCAGTGTGAAGCCGGAGCGCTGGTCGCCTTCGACATCTCGATGGCCAACGACAACGACCCCGCCTTCCCGGCGGGGGCCACGGCAAACTGGACGTTCTTCATCCCGAGCGGGCGCGCGAGCTTCGAGGGCGCGTCGATCACCTTCGAGTTCCCGCTGCTTGGCGACTTCCAGGCGGCGCTCAGGGTGCGCGACGCCACGGGAAACAGCGCGGAGAAGTCCTTCGCGGTCCACTGCGCGGACACACGGCCGCCCACCGTATCGGTCGACGGGCCGGTGAGCGTGGAGGTGGGGGCGCTTGCAACCTACCGCGCCAATGCCACCGATGTGAGCACGCTCTCCGAAACGACCTGGCAGGTCACGGGGCTCGCGGGTGTGCGGCAGGGGGCGCTGCTCGCCTATCGTTTCTTCGCGGCGGGCTCGTACCAGGTGACCGCATTTGTCGAAGACTTCTATGGCCATGGCGCCAATGCAAGCCTCACGGTGGTCGTCGTCGACACGACGGCGCCCACGATGCTCCTCGAGCTCATCCCGGTCGCGCACAACGGGACGGTCGAACTCACCGTCTTCCAGGCGCTCCAGGTCGCCTTCCGCGGCACGGACAACTCGGGGCCGGTCGAGGCCGACTGGACTTGGGGCGATGGGACGACCTCGACGGGGCCAGCGGCGGCGCACAACTGGAGCGAGCCCGGGAACTACACGGTCATGGTGAGGGTCGCGGACGCCTTCGGCAACTCGAACACGACGACCTTGCTGGTGCGGGTTGTGCCGGAGGCCGAAGGGCCCGTGCCGCCTCCGCCGGACGGCAACACGAGCAACGTGCCCACCGCGGGGGGGCTCTCGGGCCCGGCGGTCGCGCTGATGGTGGTCGCCGGCGTGGGCGCGGGTGTCGCCGTCGGCTTCCGCCTCGGCCGCGGCAAGCACAAGCCGGACCACTGGTCCGCGGTCGAAGAGAAGGCGCCGCCGAAGCGAAGGTAGGACCTCCGCAAGCGGGACAGCCCCCCCCGCCTCCGCGAGGGACGCCCCCCGGGGCGTAGGGCTACCGCGCCTTCTTCGCACGCGGCGGCGCGCCTTTCTTCTTGCCGCCTTTGGCGGGGCCTTCCGCCCCGCCGAAGGACTCGAGCGGCCGCTCCTTGCGGACCGCGACGGTCGGCGCGAGCCCGAGGACTTCCTCGTACCCCAGCCTTGACAGCTCCTCAGCCGCGCGGATGTCCTCTTCGGTCTCGATGGGCACGAGGACCCACCCCTCGCGGTGGGCACCCTCTCGCATGCGCGCGCGCATGGCGGGCGTGGAACCGCCACGCTGCCCCGGACGAGGCGCGCGGATGTCGACGAGCGCGCGCCCGTGGTCGGAGAGGATCGCGGCAAATTCGTGGCCGCGGGCGAAAAAGTACCGGCGGTTGTCCTCCTCCTTCGAAGTGGTCTCTGCAAGCGAGAGCAGCCGCTCGGTGAGCGCCTCGACGCGAGCGCGCGCGGCGGGGTCGGCAATCGAGGGCTCAAACTCCTCGTCCTTCTCGGAGGGGCGTTTCACCATGGGATGGCCCCAAAAGCGCCGGGCCTTGAGATAAAGGAATCGCAGCCTACCGCCTGGAACGCTTGAGGGAGAGGCGGGCCAGCGCAAGGAAGACGACGCCGAAAACGGCGAGGGCCAGGATGTAGGGGCCCACGCGGTCGAGACCCCACCCGCGGATCATGACGGAGCGCAGCCCCTCGACGGCGTAGGTCGTAGGCACGCCCCAGGAGAGGGGGCGCAGCCAGACGGGGATCGCCTCGACGGGCCAGAAGATGCCCGAGAGCAGGAAGACAGGGAAGACGAGGAAGGGGATGAACTGGACCGCTTGGGCTTCGGTACGGGCGGCGGCCGACAGCAGGATGCCAAGCGCCTGGGAGGCGATGGCCAGGAGCGCGACGATGACGAAGGCGAGCACGATCGAGCCCACGATCGTGATCCCGAAAACGAGGAGGGCCACGGTGATGAGGATCGCGGCCTGGATCATGGCGACAAGCGAGTAGGCCAGCGAGTAGCCGAGGACGAGCTCCCCTTCCGTGAGGGGAGAGGCGCCGAGGCGGTCAAGGGTCCCGGCGAGCCGCTCCTGGACGAACCCCGTGATGGTGAGGAGGTTCGTGAGGAGGAAAACCGCGAAGGTCATGATGCCCGGGATGAAGAAGTCCGCGAACTTGGCGTCCTTCCCATAGATGGGCTGGCTGTCGTCGAGCCTCACGGGCGCGGGCCGGCCGAGTTCCTTGACGGCCTCCTGCATGGCTTCGGCGACCGCGCGTTCGAGGTCGCTGGCGACATTGACATTCGAGCGGTCGAGGCGCACAGACACGCTCGTGTTGCCCCGGAAGCTCGCGTTGAAGATCGACTGGACGACGTCGCGCGAGAAGTCCTCGGGGATGAGGATCGCGCCGCGGGCTTCGCCGCGCTCGACCATGGCGATCGCGGCCGCGCCGTCGGCGACGCGGATGACGTGGATGAGGTCGGGGTCGAGGTGGCGGACGATGGACGCGCCAAGCGAGACATTCGTGAGGTTCCCAAAGGCCACGGGTGAATCGTGTTCGACAACCGCGACGGGGATGTCCGTGACGTTCCCGGAAAACGCGATGCCGAAGACGAACATGGCCATGATCGGCGCGAAGACGATGAGCGCGACCGAACGGCGGTCGTGGCGCAGACCGCGCAGGACGCGCCGGCTGATGGCGAAGACGCGGCGGGCCTTCAGGCGCTCGCCCCCTTTTCGCGGCGCAGGAAGGCGAGGAACGCGTCGTCGAGCGAGGTGGTCCCCGTGAGGGCGAGCAGGTCCGCGGGCGGCCCTTCGGCGACGATCGTGCCCGCTCGCACGAAGCCCACGCGGTCGCAGCGGTTGGCCTCCGCGACATAGTGCGTCGTGATGAGGATCGACTTGCCCTGTTCTTTGAGCGCTTCGAAGTGGTCCCAGAACGAGGCGCGCAGCTCAGGGTCGACGCCGACGGTGGGCTCGTCGAGGACGAGCAGGTCGGGGTCGTGGACCATGGCGACGGCGATCGAGGTGCGTCGCACCTGGCCGCCCGACAGGTTGCGGACGACCACGTCCGCCTTCGAGTCGAGGTCGACGAACGTAAGGACGCGTCCGAAGCGCTCGCTCCAGCGGGACGGGTGAAGCCCGAAGACGTCCGCGAAGAGCTCGAGGTTCTCGCGCACGGTGAGGTCGCGGTAGAGGGCAGGCTCTTGGGGCACGAAGCCGACTCGGTGGATCACGGACCGGGGCGGCACGGGGACGCCGAAGAGTTCGGCGCGCCCGGCGTCGAGGCGCGCGAGCCCAAGGGCCACGCGGATGGCCGTTGTCTTGCCCGCGCCGTTCGGCCCGAGGAACCCATAGAGCTCGCCGCGCCCGACCCGGAGGCTGAGGCCGTCGAGGGCCCTGACCTGCCCGTACGATTTTACGACGGCGTCGAGCAGGATGGCCGGCGCATCGGTGGCTTCCGTCCGCTCCCCCAAGAGAGAATCGGGGCCCGCAGTACTTGACCCTCACGCCTTACTCGCGCGGCACCTCGGAGGCGGCTTCGCGCTCGCGCAGCCCGGAGCGGTGGACGAGGAAGGAGGCGGCGAGCACGAGCGCGCCACCAAGCGCCTGGAGGAGGCCAAGCGTGGAACCGAGGATGGCCCAGGCGAGGATGACGGTGACGA
>JBGPNV010000230.1:0-4370 GCA_041487695.1 Thermoplasmata archaeon
ACCTGCTCGCCGTCCCCCGCGTCCTCGAGAAGGTGTACGACCGCGTGCTCGACAACGTCCACGCCAAGGGCGGGCTCTCCCAGCGCATTTTCTGGTGGGCCGTCAAGACGGGCGCGCGGTGGGAAAGGGTGCGCTTCGAGAAGCGCGTGCCGGTGGGCATCCGGTTGAAGATGCGCCTCGCCGACCGCCTCGTGTGCCGCAAAGTCAAGGAGGGCCTCGGCGGGCGCATCCGCTTCGTCGTGTCGGGCGCCGCCCCCCTCAACCCGAAGATCGTCGAGTTCTTCCAGTCGCTGGGGCTGCCCGTCCTCGAAGGCTACGGGCTCACGGAGAGCTCGCCTGTGATCGCCGTGAACCCCCTCAACCAGCCCGCGTCGGGCACCGTGGGGAAGATGATCCCGGGCATCCAGGTCGAGATCTGGGAAAAGCCGCTGCTTGGGGCGCCCCCCGATGTGGAGGGCGAGATCGTCACGAAGGGCCCCCATGTCATGAAAGGCTACTACAAGGACGACGCGGGGAGCAAGGCCGCCGTCGACCGCGAGGGCTGGCTCCACACAGGCGACATCGGCAGGCGCGACACGCGCGGCTACATTACGATCACGGACCGCAAGAAAAACATCATCGTGAATTCCTACGGGAAGAATGTCGCCCCCGGCCCCATCGAGGCGCGGATCAGCCAATCCAAATTCGTCTCCTCGGTCATGCTCTTCGGGGACAAGCACAAGTTCCTCACCGCGCTCATCGCCCCCAACTTTGCCGAACTCGTCCCCTGGGCGAAGGAGAAGGTCATCTCGGCAGCCGAGGACAAGAGCGCGCTCGTGAAACACGAGACGGTGCAGAAGCTCTTCCGCGACTGGCTCGACGAGGTCGGCAAGGACTTCTCGCAGCCCGAGCGCGTGCGCAAGTTCGCCCTGCTCGACCACGAACTCACGGTGGCCAACGGCCTGCTTACGCCCTCCCTCAAGGTGAAACGGGCCCTGGTCGAGAAGGAGTACGCCTCGCTCGTCCACGCGATGTACGCCGACGAGCATGAGTTCGCCGTGGACCACGACCCGACAAAGGCGGCGGGCGCGCCCGCGCCCACCTTGAACCGAAACGCGCCAGCCCCGTGATTCTGGCCGGCCATCTGGCCCGCCAGGAACCTTTAAATGCGACCCCCTGGTTAACCGCGAATACCCCTCGTGGGAACCGTGAGTGATGAAGGGCTTTTGCAGCCTGGAAGGAGGAACCGAGGATGGCCAAACTCTTTGTGAAGTTCGAGATGCCGAAGGACATGGGGAACGCCCTCTACGAAGCCGTCGAGCTTGCCCGCGAGTCGGAGAAGGGCAAGATCGCGAAAGGGTCGAACGAAGTCACGAAGTGGGTCGAGCGCGGCCAGGCGAAGTTCGTCGTCATGGCCGAGGACACCGACCCCGAAGAGATCCTTGCCCACCTGCCGATCCTCTGCGACGAGAAGGGCATCCCCTACGGGTACGTCCCCTCGAAGGCGGAGCTCGGGCACGCGGCGGGCCTCAAGGTCCCCACGGCCTCGGTCGCCATCGTGGAACCGGCCAAGGCGAAGCCCAAGGTCGACGAGATCACCGCAAAGCTCGCGAAATCGCGCGCTGGCAAGCAGTGAGCCCCGTCAACGTGGAAGGTTGAAACCATGGCCGATGAAGATGGAATCCCCGCAGAAGTCGTCGAGATCGTCGGGCGCACCGGCATGACCGGCGAGGCCGTCCAAGTCAAGGTCCGCGTCATGGCGGGCCGCGACCAGGGGCGCATCATCACGCGCAACGTGATGGGGCCGACCCAGATGGGCGACATCCTGATCCTGAAGGAAACCGCGCGCGAGGCGAAGAAGCTCTCCGTGAGGTAGCTTAAGATGCCCTCGAAACGTGTGTGCTCCTTCTGCGGAGAGGACATCGAGCCCGGGACGGGCAAGATGTTCGTCAAGAAGGACGGTGCGATTTTCTACTTCTGCAGCAACCGCTGCGAGAAGAACCTCCTGAAGCTCGGGCGCGTGCCGCGCCGCGTGAAGTGGACGAAGCGGTACGTGAAGCCCGCGAAGGCGACAGCCGACAAGCGGTAGCGGGGGGCTTTCTCTGGTGGAGGAGCGCACGCTCATTCTGCTGAAGCCCGACGCCGTGGCGCGGGGGCTGGCGGGCGAACTTGTCACGCGCTTCGAGCGCAAGGGCCTCACCCTGGAAGCGATGAAGCTGGTGAAGGTCGAGGAGGCGCTCGCGCGCAAGCACTACGCGGAGCACGAGGGCAAGCCCTTCTTCCCGGGGCTGCTTGCCTATATCCAGTCCGGCCCGGTCCTCGCGATGGTGATCGCGGGGAAAGACGCGGTCGCCGTGTGCAGGGCGCTTATCGGCGCCACGGACCCCAAGAAGGCTGCTCCTGGCACGATCCGCGGGGACCTCGCGATGGACATCGGGCGCAACCTCGTCCACGGCTCGGACTCGCCAGAGTCCGCCAAACGCGAGATCGACCTGTGGTTCAAACCGACCGAGAACGCGCACACGAAGGCGCGCGACTGGATTTACGAGTAGACGCTGGCCTGCGCGGGAATCGCCGACGCGGGCCGCAATGCCATAGCCTCTTCTTGCGGCCATCCCCGTTCGACCCCCAAGGGTGCCGCACGTGGGGACGACCAGCCCCGCCTGGCCTTCCAATCAAGGGCCCATCCTCTTCCACCGTGATGACCCCCCCTCAGACCGGTACTTCCGAGCCGCTTTGTTGCTCTTTGGGCTGTTCATCGCAGCGATGGCCTCGTGGTTCATGGTCGTTCCCTATGCGGGACCCTGGCGGCCCGGGGTCAATCCCGTCCAGGCCCGGGCGATGATGGCGGCGACAATGCCCGTGTTCCTGGTTTGTGGCGCAGCCCTCGTCGCATTGGCCTGGGCGCGTCCTCTACCCCCGCCAACGATCACTGGCAACGCCATCGAACAACGCGTGGGCATCTTCCGTCAATCGGCCCGGACGACGCCGTTTGGCCAGATGGACGCCATAAGTGTGTCCCGGAAAGGCGCGCGCGCATTTGTTGTAATGCATAGGGTTGGCGCGCTTGGGGGGGAAAGGGTTAGGGTTGCGAGTTTCTTCGACCCCGATGACCGGGTGCGGCCTCTTGTGTTGGCGTTGGCCAGCCAGTACGGCGTGCGTGTGCTGGGGCGACGACCCCCGTGAGGTTGGATCTGACGGCGCGCCCGTTGGGCGCCGCCACGTACCCGCAACCTTTTTTGCCCGGGGGCTCGGCTCTGCGTTCCAAGTAAACATTGAGGTGGTGCGCTTCTTCCCCAAGCGATCCGCGCACGAATCCAACTGGTGTTCTCCATGCCCCTCCGACAACCCATCGTCGCCGTCCTCGGCCACGTCGACCACGGCAAGACGACGCTCCTCGACAAGATCCGCGGCACGACTCTTGCCAAACGCGAGCCCGGCGGCGTCACGCAGCACATCGGCGCGACGGAAGTCCCGCTCTCGATGATCGAGAAGATCTGCGGGCCGCTGCTTGGGGGGCGCAAGCTCACGATCCCCGGGCTCCTCTTCATCGACACGCCCGGGCACCAGGCCTTCGTGAACCTGCGCTCGCGCGGCGGGGCGCTTGCCGACCTGGCCGTCCTCGTCATCGACATCAACGAGGGGTTCAAGCCCCAGACCCTCGAGTCGCTGAAGATCCTGAGGCAAGCCAAGACGCCCTTCGTCGTCGCCCTCAACAAGGTCGACGCCGTCCACGGGTGGCGCAACCACCCCGACGAGCCGTTTATCCTCCACTTCAAGGAGCAGCTCGACCAGGTGCAGGAGATGGTCGACACCCGGATCTACAAGCTCATCGAGCGCTTCCACGAGATGGACCTGCCCACCGACCGCTACGACCGCGTGTCGGACTTCACGAAGACGATCGCGCTCGTGCCGCTTTCGGCGAAGACCGGCGAAGGCGTGCCCGACCTCCTGCTCATGCTCTCCGGGCTCGCCCAGCGCTACCTCGAGGAGGTCCTCAAGGTCGAGGATGGGCCGGCTCGGGGGACGGTGCTCGAGGTCAAGCACGAGAAGGGCATCGGCACGGCTCTCGACTCGATCCTCGTCGAGGGCACGCTGCGGCGCGGCGACCTCATCGTGATCGGCGCGCTCGATGGGGCCATCGAGGCCCGCGTGAAGGGGCTGCAGAAGCCCGCCGCGCTCCAGGAAATTCGGGACCCCAAGCGCCGGTTCGAGAGCGTCGACAGGGTGAGCGCCGCCTCCGGGGTGCGCGTCTTTGTCCCCGATGTCGAGGGCGTGATCCCGGGCGCCCCCTTCCGCGCCACGACGCCCGCGGACCTCGAAGCGGCCAAGGCCGAGGTCGCCCAAGAGTCGACCGTCAGGGTCGCGCTCGACGAGCAGGGGATCTACAT
>JBGPNV010000231.1:0-4349 GCA_041487695.1 Thermoplasmata archaeon
GCGCTCGAAGGTCGCCTTTGAGGGGTTGAATAGCGCCTGCTGACCGCGCCGCTTCTCGCGCGCCTCCATCACAAAGTCCGGCTCCATTTCGGGCGGCAGCGGTCCAAGCCCCGCCTCGGCCTCGCTCTGGATTTGCGTGATCGGTACGCGCCCGACGCCCATCCCGTAGCGCACGCCGTTGTCGCCGTCAACCTCGAAGCTCCACATCCCGGGGAAGGGCAGCCATCCCACGAGGGTGATCTGGCCAGGCCATTTCCCGCCGTCGCGCGTCGTAACCACCACGCGCTCGCCATGCTTGAAGGGCGCTTCGGGCAAGGTTGCGCGCGTGCGAGGGTTGGCGTAAGGTTCCCCTCCTTCGTCATGCTCGCCAATGTAGATGTCCAGGCTTACTTCGTCCGACGCGAAGTTGCTCTCGATGTCCCCCACCGTCGAAGTCCCTATGTCTTCCCGTGTGAGGACCGTCGTTTGGCCGTAGCCGCCCTCCTCGACAACCGTGATCGCGCCTACATTGTGCTTCTTCATGAGCGCGAGGACCTGCACGGCCTTCTTGGGGTTGATGCGGTCGCCCTCGAAGCTCCACCACTTTACCACGCTGTCGGGGTTCTTCTTGCCCTTCTTGCCCTTCAGCATCTTGCCGACGCCCTTGGCGAGCCCCTTGGCCGTTTTCCCCGCGAACTTTTGCACGCCCTTGTCGCCCGCGACCGCGCTGGCGGCGGCGAGGATCAAGGGCAGAGGGTTGGGGTCCGCGTAGGCGCCGGGGTTGTTCACCATGCGCCGGAAGAACGCGGGCGGGATCGCGCCGGGGTTTGCGATGGCGAACTCGGGCGACACGACTTGGGGGCAATCCGTGTGGAAGACCTCGCCTGCATCCGTCACGACGGCCTTTCGCCCCGGCGGGATCGGCGCGAGGCAGTAGCAGCACATGGAGATGGCCGCAAAGCAGGCCGGGTGCGCGCGGGCCATCAGGTTGCCGTCGGTCCCGTTGATCTGGACGCGCCGACCCTTCACGGTGAGGGTGCAGTAGTCGCACTTCAACGACTCACGCCCCCTATTCTGTGCCGTCGTCGTCCAGCGTGCCGCCGATGAAGTTGTCCTGCGTGAGCCCCGCGGACTTCTTGCTGGCGCCCACCGCGAAGAGCGAACGGTCCTGCGAGGAGTAGTCGCGCGTGGCGTGCGCGTAGCTGTCCTCGAAGGGAATGGCAAACTCCGGGTCGATGAGCGTGTCCGGCCCCGCGTTCGCGTACATTTCCTCCGCGGCGCTGCGCGACGGGCCATCGTCTTCGCTCAGGGTTCCGCCTTCGGGCCACCGGATGTCGAGGCCGAGGAACCCGAGGCCGATGTCGCGCGAGAACGGCCACTTGAACCCGCCTCCGCTTTGCGCGGGCGCGGTTTGCATGGCGACGAACCCGCGCTTTTGGAACTCGCTCGCGGTCACATCTGCGACCTTTTGCGGCAGGGCGTCGAGCGCCGACTTGACCGCGCTCGTGACCGCATCGCGCGCGGCTGCCGTCTCCTTTTGGATCGCGGCCACGCTGTCGGCGCGTGCCTTGTCGAGCGCCTTGCCCTGCTCATCAATGAGCGTCTTCTGCATCGACGCGAACTGCTTGGTCGCCGCGTCCTGTGCGGTCTGGAGCGTCGCGGCGATGTCCTTGCGCGCTTGCGTGAGGTCCGCCTTCATCGCGTCGAACTGCGCCTGCGCGTCCTTCTTTGCCTGAGCCATGGTGTCTGTGATGGCCTTTTGCGCCTTGGCAAGCTCCTCCTTGACGCTCTTGGTGAGCGCGTCGATCTGCGCCTTGATGTCGTTGGCGAGCTTGGAGAGCGTGTCGTACATGAGCTTGAAGCCGCGGTTCACGCCGTCGATGAGGTTGTTGCCGAACTCGCTCATCTTGTCGAACATCGTGTCGATGGTGCCGTTGATGTTGTTGATGATCGAGTTAGCGGAGACCTCGACCATCGTTTTCACATGGCCCATCATCGCGTTGCTGACATGGATGAGCTTTGCGCGAACGAATTGTTCTACGGGGTGCGTCCAACCGGGGTCCGACCACGAGGTTTCAAGGCTCGGAAAATCCGGCGCCGTGATAAATTGCATCCACCGCGCGCCGTCCATCGGGTCGTCGGACCCGCCCGCGCCCGCGTAGGGATGTTTGGGGCGCACCATGCGCGGGATCGGCGGGAACACATCCGAGGAGGGCGTGGCGGTAGAAGCGGCGGTCGTTGTGCCGCGGCTGCCCGATGCGGCGCTCCCTGCGTCCTCGGCCTTGCCAAGCTGCGCGCGGCGGCGCGGGTTCTGAGACCCGAGGTAGCTAAGGTTGGGCATCACCCATGAAGGCGCGTCCGGTTCTACTTAACCGTTAGCCCGTGGACTTTTCCGAAACCACCGCGGCGGGCTTTGCGCGGCGTTCCGCACGCGCAAGTCGGCGGGCGCGGCGAGATGCGCGCCGCTCCTTGATGGACCGCAACGACTCGGGGCGGCGGTTGCGCGAGTAGCGCACGCGCACCCGCGCGTGTCGGAACCTGCGGCGGCGCTCCAGGCGCTCGCTGGACGCGAAGATTTGCTCGTCGTTGTGCGTCTTGGGGTTGAGTAGCCCGCACGCGGGGCACATTCGCCGCCACGCAACGGCTACACGGTCTTCTTGCACCTTGCACCTGTGGGTCCAGACCTTGACGGAAAGCCCGCCTCGAAGGTAACGCATTTTACTGCCTCGGCACTTTTATTGGGCGCGGCTGGTAATAAGACCTGCGATGGCCGTAGTACCCTCGTTCGATAACATCCGTCGCCAGCGTGCGCGCTTGATGGCCGCGGCAGAGGCGGCGGCGGCGGGCTCCGAGGCGGGCGAGCGTGCGTATGCAGAGGTCACGGGGCGCGCGTGCCCCTGGTGTTCGGCAGGCTTGATGCTGATTGAGACCAGCCTGGGCCCGCGCTTCATTTGCCAGGACAATGCGTGCAGCTACATCGAGCCCGCGAACATGGTAACGAGCGGTTCACAACTGCCCGCCTACGCGCCGCGCTTCTACCCGCGGTCCGTCGCGCCCGCGAACTCCAAGAAGGCGCGTTAGAAGAAGTCGCCAAGCTCGCGCTTGTCGCGCGTTAGGTGCGGGCGCGGGCAAATCATGATGACCGGCGGCTCGGGCCGCAAGCCGCCGATGCGTAGGATCGTGTCGATGGCACTCATGCGTTCGACGGGCACCATGAACGCTTGGCTGGTGTTTGGCGGCTCAAAGGTTCGCACAGGGCTGCTCAAGATGATCTCACGCGCCGCGCATCCGAGGAGCCACACGCCGTCGGTCTCAAGGTCCGCGGCGGCGTGGACCCACCAATCCGGGTAGAGTCTCACGCGCTGCGCGGAACCGTCGCCGTCTTTCTTGGGGTAGAGCCAATAGTCCCACGCGAAGAGCGCGTCGAGCGGCTTGGCGCGCGTGGTAACGCCCACGGACCTGCCGCGTATCTCGAAGTCCTCCGCGATCTTGGTGAGGTCGTCCTGCACCGCGCGCCCGGTCCAGCGATGCGCGCAACCGTTTCGCGTGAGCCATTTGTGGAGCGCCATTTCGCCGCGCGCGCCGACGCGCGGGGGCCACGCGCCCTTCTTGGAGCCGTCGCGGTCGTTTTCCCAGGTTCGACGCACCGCACCGCGTTTGTCGTTCCAAGCCTGGACCGCCGCGGCGGTCGCGTCGCACTCGGCAAGCTCGGCGGGCGTTAGCAAAACTTCGACCGCGGACGCCAGAACGACCGCGCGCATCCCCAGGGTCTCGTTTTATACTTACCACAAGATAAAGCTCGCTATCTATTCGTGCGGGCGCCATGCTGGCTTTCACGAGGGCGTTTCAAAACTTGGCTTAAGCGTTACCCAATTTCTCACGCGGGAAAATGACTCTCTCGGCGCGAGGGCGCGCCAAATCACCTACATGAACGCTTCAGACTGAAGTTGCCAGGAGCATTATCGTCTCACCCACTAAGTAAGTCGTGATGACCCCAATGCAAAAGAGTCGGAAGAAAGTGGGCAAAGAAAGTGTGAACGCCTCGACGCGCGCCGAGACCAAGCGGCTCGCCGTCGAGTACCCGCCGAGGACCATAGTGGCCTTCAAGGACGCGGGTTGGGCGGAACGCGCGGGCTTCGTCGTGCGCGCGCAGGCGGGCAAGCTCGTCGTGCGCGCGCCCGCCGCTTCGATGCGCGCGCCGCAGAAAGCGTGGGGCGTGACGGTGCCCCTCCCGCGATGGTACAAGGTGCCGCGGGAGCGCATCGGCAAGGTCCTGCGACACGCGCGGGGGCGATCTGCATGAGCCGCGAGGTCTGCCCCGAGAAGGCGACGGTGACGCACCGCGACGCGAACGGCGGCAAGCCGATGGA
>JBGPNV010000232.1:0-4326 GCA_041487695.1 Thermoplasmata archaeon
CGATTGAAGGTCCTTGAGTGGCTCGTCGGGTGGCTGGCCATTGAGCTCGAAAAGGCGCGGGCGGACCCCGAGGCCGTGCGCAGCGAGTTCGCGCGCGAAGTGGCCAAAGCGCCCCTGCGCGCGCGGGTCGAGGGCTTGAGGGAGCCCCTGCGCCCGCTCGGCGTCGAGCGGGGCGGCGCGCTGGTCGTGCGGCGCGCCTCGGGCGCGCGCGCGACGGTGTCGGTCGAGGACGCCGAACGCCTTGCCTGGTCGTTGGCGCCGCGCGCGGGCCCTGCACGACCGGCGGTGAAACAGCCCCGCGCGAAGCCTACCGCGCGGCGGGGCGGGTCTTGCGCGCGCCCGCCTCGATCCAATCGCGGGCGAAGCGCCCGACGCGCACGCCGATCGAGATGAACAGGAAGAGGAGCGCGAACATCACGAAGTAGCGGCCGTTCGGCCCGATGTCTTGGCCGATCACCTGGTCGACGAGCCAAACCACGCTGTCAAAGGCGTAGGCGTAGATGAGAATCGATGCGGCAACCGCAAGTCCGAAGCCCAGGAAGGCCGCGACAAATGCCACAGGCGGGTTTCGCCCTGGAAGGCAGATAAACCCGGCGGAGCGAGAGGCGCCCCGGACGTGAGGCAGAAGTATATATCCAGGGCCTTGGTTGGGCCGCCTGCAGGCGCCAGTCTGGGCCACTCAGCAAGTCGATGAGCGGGACTTTACCCGCAATTTTTCTTCTGTGTTGTATCTCGACCTTGCGCCCGCAAAAGGAAGTAAACAGAATGGAACGAAGAGAGTATGGCGGAGGCGGTGGCCGTGGTGGCGACCGGAACCGCGGGTACGGCGGCGGATATGGCGGACAGCGAAGCGGCGGCGGTGGCGGCTACAGTGGTGGCGGCGACCGCGGCGGCGGCGGCGGCGGAAGGGACTCGGGCGACGACAGGCCGAGGAACCTCCCCGTTGAAGAAGGCAAGATCTACTCGATCAAGATCGAGGGATTGGGGAAGGAAGGCGACGGGATTGGCCGTGTAAACGGCTTCGTCGTCATCGTCCCTGGCACGAAGCAGGGGCAGACGGTCAACGTCCGCATCACGAAGGTGGCCCGCAAGGTCGCCTTCGGCGAGGTGGCCGGCGACGCGCCAGCCCCAGCCGGAGATTCGAAGGAAGAGGAATAGACACCCTCGCACGAGGGAGCGCTCCGGCGCCCCCTTGGATTCTTCTCTTCCCCGCCGCCTTGTGCGGCGGGCCCAATTTTTCTTTAGCCCGCCACCTCCCCGAGCTGGGGCCGCGGGCGCTTCTTCGAAACCTTGCGCGCTAGCCCGAAAGCAACTCCGCAAGCGTCCACTGGATGGTGTCGAGCGCGTCGAGCCGCTTTCCGATTTGCTCGGTTGAAGGGTCGCCGAGGATCTTCTCGATCCCCTTGCGCACGATTTCCTCCGGGCGGCCGCGGTCGGCTTTGAGCCAGGGGTTCGGGAACTCATCGAAGGAAAGCAGCTGCATGGCCTTGCCCATCGCAAAGGCGATCGCCCCGTGGACCTCGCCCGTGTCGACGAGCGACTTGGCGAGCGCGACCGCGCGGTCGCGCTCGACCTTGGACATGTAGGGGTCGGCCGACTCGGTCTCGGGCATGCCCTCGGCGCGGGCGGTCTCGAAGGCCATCAGCGAGGAGTCGTAGAGGCGCGTCAACATGTCAAAGGCCGCGTCGGCTTGGGCCACCGAGACGTTGAGGAGGCCCCACGCGGACTCCGCGTAGGCGACGAGTTCGGCAAAGCCGAAGTCCTCGGCCGCGACGCGGAACTGCGGGAAGAGCGAACGGAAGCCCATCGGGCGCGAGCCCATGGCAAGCAGCGCGGTCATGGCGATGGGGGCGGCGCCGCCCACAACCGTTGGGGCGGGGGCCCGGTAGAGGAGCGTGAAGCCCTTGAGTGTGTCCTCGGCAAACGCGTCGCGCGCCTCATTCAGCATCCCGACGGAGTCCTCGAGGATGAACCCCGCGCGCAGCTTGAGGAGTTCGGGGTCGCGAGAGAGCGTGGCGGCAATGCGCTTGTACCCGCGCACGAGGCCGTCCGGGTCGAAGATCACGATCGCGTCGACAATGTCCCACAGGAGGTGGCCGCGTGCGAGCTCCTCCCGCCCGGCCTCCGTGTCGAGGAAGTCGCGCGGGTCGACGGTCATCAGGTCCGTCGAGATGTACATGACATCGAGCACGACGCCGTCGCGCCAGAAAGCCGCGGGCGAGGGCGGGTCGCCCTCAATGACCACGTGGAGGTCCACGTCCGAATCGTCAAGCGAGTCGCCGCGGGCCGCCGACCCGTGGACGAAGGCGCCGATCACCGCATCGTCCTGCGCCTGAAGGTCCTCGACGAAGGACCGCGCCGCGGTAAGCTGGGGCGTCGAGCGGAAACCGCCCGAGAGGGCCGCTTCGATGGCCGCGCGGGGGAACTCTTTCTTGGGCGGCATCGCGGGGGCTCGTTCAAGAAAGCCGAAGATGCTGGATAAGGCTTGCGGAAAAAGGAGGCGCTTCGCGTTCGCGCCCTTTCAGCGGGCGGCGCGGATCTCGTCCAGGGACGCACGGTTCTCGAGGCCCGACAGGTCGCCCGGGTCGCCGCCCACGACCGCGGCCCGGATCGCGCGGCGCAGGATCTTTGCGTTGCGCGTCTTCTGCAGTTCGCGGACGAACTTCACCTGCGCCGGTCGGAAGGCCTTGCCGAGGTCGCGCTCGACCATCGCGACAATCTCACCGCGCAGCACCTCGGAGGGTTCGTGGGCAGGCCGCAGGATCGCGAAGACCCACAGCGCCTCGCCCTTCGTTGCATCGGGGACCCCGACCGCCGCGCACTCGGCAACGGAGGGGTGCGAGGTTACGATGGACTCGACTTCCGAGGGCCCGAGGCGTTTGCCCGCGACCTTGATCGTGTCGTCGCTCCGGCCGTGCAGGAACCAGTAGCCGTCCTCGTCCACGCTCGCGAAGTCGCCGTGGAACCACACGCCCTTGAAGCGCGACCAGTAGGCCTCGAGGTAGCGGTCGTTGGCCTCAAAGAGCCCGCGCGTCTGGGAGGGCCACGGGCGCCTGCAGACAAGCTCGCCAACTTTCCCGCGCACAGGCCGGCCGTCTTCGTCGACCACATCGACCGCCATGCCGAGCGCGGGCCCCCCGAGCGTGCAGGGCTTCAGCGGCATGATGGTGAGCGCCGACAGGAAACACGCGCCGATTTCCGTGCCGCCCGAGAGGTTGATGATGGGCACCCTCGAGTGGCCGACCTTCTCGAAACACCACATCCAGGGGACGGGGTTCCACGTCTCGCCGGTCGAGCCGATCGCCCGGAGCGACGAGAGGTCGTGGCGCGCGACATGGTCATCGCCCGACTTCATCAGCGAACGGATGAGGGTCGGCGAGACGCCGAGGAACGAGACCTTGTGGCGCGCGACAAGCGACCAGAGCCGGTCGGGGCCCGGGTAGTCGACGGCGCCATCGTAGAGGAGGACCGTGCCGCCAAGCGCGAGCGTCCCGACAATTTCCCAAGGCCCCATGATCCAACCCATGTCGGTCACCCAATGGAGCACGTCGCCCTCGTGGTAGTCGCCTTGGTGCAGGACCTCCTCGGCGATCTTCACGAGGAAGCCGCCGTGGACGTGGACGGCCCCTTTGGGCTTGCCCGTCGTGCCCGAGGTGTAGATGATCATGAACGGGTGCTCCGCGTCGACCGGGACCGCCTCGAAGGCCGCGTCGAAAGGGCAAAGGGCAATTTTCCAGTCGAGGTCGTGCGCGGGGTTCCACGGCACCTCGCAGTGCTCGAGGCGGAGCATGACCGTGTGCCGAAGGGTGGGGCACTGCGCGCGGGCGGCGTCGGCCGTCTTCTTCATCTCGACGAGCGCGCCGCGCCGGCGGGACCCGTCGGCCGTGAGGAGCACCTTGGCCCGGCAGTCGTTGAGGCGCTTGGCCACCGCGTCGGCGCCGTAGCCGGAGAAGAGGGGGATGAACACGGCGCCGACCTTCGCAATGGCGATGACGGCGGCGACCGCCTCGGGGACCATCGGCATGTAGACGCCGACGGCGTCGCCTTCGGCCACTTGGAGCCCCCGGAGGAGCTTGCACAGCCGGTTCGTTTCGTCGGCGAGGTCCTGGTAGGTCCAGCGGCCGGCGCGCCCGTCCTCCCGTTCGAAAAGGACGGCGGGTTTTCCCCCGGCGCCCGCGCGCACCCAGCGGTCGAGGAGGCTGTGGCCGAGGTTCAGCCGGCCGCCGACGAACCAGCGGGGCCACTCGGGGCCTTTCGAGTCGTCGAGGACTTTTGTGTACGGCGAGGCCCACTCGATGCCGAGGTCCTTCTCGACGGCGCCCCAGA
>JBGPNV010000233.1:0-4295 GCA_041487695.1 Thermoplasmata archaeon
CAACGGGGGCACGGCCGCAGAGGGCGGAAGCGCGACGTTCACGGCCTCGGCGTCAAACCTCGTGTCCGTGTCGGACAGCACAATCTCGGCCAAGGGCGCGCCTGGGGGTCTCGGCGGGCCCTACGGCCCCGGCATGCCTTTGCAGGCCGCCGGCACGAATGGCAAGCCCGGCGTGGGCGGACCGGGCGGCGCCTCCCGCGTGGCGCTCAACTCGACGAGCTTCGACCTTGAGACCGCGCGCCTCACCGTCCTTTCGCGGGCCGGGTCGGGCGGAGACGGGGGTCAAGGCGGACTCGAAGGCGGAGACGGGGGCAACGGCGGCAGCGGGATCGCGAGCGCCTACGCGCTCATCGGCGTACGCCTCGTGGACACGTGCCTCAACGCGACGGGGGGGCGCGGCGGCACGGGTGCGCCGGGGTCCTCGATCTCCGGACAGGGCGGCGAAGGCGGCAACGCGGAAGTCCGCGTGAATTCTTCAGGCACCGTCGAAATGGACGGCGGCTGCCTCGGAGCCCAGGAGGGGGCGAAGGGACCCGCCGGCGAGGCCGGTCGCGAGGGCGTCGAGGGCATCCCGAACCTCTACCTCAACGCCGCGCAGTTCACCCTGTCGGACTGCACGCTGGGCAACCAGCTCGACGACTACACCGGCACCGCGCGCTCCCAACTCATCAACTGCACCTTCACGCAGACCTTCGCGGGCTCGCCGATCATCCCGCTCGGCGCGGGCGCGATCGACTGGCTCTGGTGGCTCGACGCGTACGTGAACGACGCGCAGCTCCCGATCGCCGGCGCGACCATCTCCGTGACGCGGCCGGCGACGAACGACAACTTCTTCCAAGCCGAGTCCACCGATTCGACGGGCCACGCCCGGTTCCTCCTCGTCGGTGCCACCTTCACGAGCAACGTGACCACCTCGACAAGTTACAGCTATTTCGTCGAGGCGGCAAGCGGCGGGGACACGAAAGACCCGCTGTCGATCGTGCTGAACCGAGGCTGGGACCTCGTGTTCGTTTTCCCCGTGAACCTGCACGCGCCGGTCGTCACCATCCTCCAGCCGCGCCCGCAGCTCTACCTCATCGATGACGCGCACCCCTACATCGAATTGGTCGTGAAGGTCGAGGACCCCGACGACCTTCTGACCGGCGTGCCCACCATCTTCCGAGGCTGGGCCTGCATCGCGCTCGAACCACGCTGCTTCGAAAAGGTCGAAATCACTTCCACGCGGCTTGTGAACAACAACACGAGGGAGGTGACGTACAACTGGTCGTTCAACGTGAGCGTTCCAAGCGAGTACCAGGACAACGACTACTTCGCCTGCGCGCAGTTCTCTGACGGCCTCCTCCTCAACCCCTGGAATTGCGTCGGGATCAGCCTCAAGCACCGTCGCGAGGTCCACCCGGCCGTCGACCTCTCCGCCGGTCGCAACGCCCGCGGCCAGTCGACGAAGGCCATCCTGTTTGACGGGCGCGTGAACAACCTCGACCAGATCGCGCCCGTCGAGGTGCTGGTGTACCACTGGGACTTTGACGGTGACGGGGTCTGGGACTACAGCTCCGCCACCTCGGGGTCGACGACCCACATCTACCCACAAGTCGCCAATACGACGGTCTTCCACGCGCGGTTTGGGATCGTCGATTCCCTTGGCCAAGAGACCGTCCGCCCCCGCGACGTGACCGTCGAGCCGATTGCGTACCCCGAAGCCAGCTTCCTCTGGCAGTACGCGTACGTCATCTCGTACGCAGGGATCGGCGCGGTCCTCCTTACCGTCTCCGCCTACACCCTCCAACGGCGCAACAAGCGGATCGAGGCGGAGGAGACCCAGCGCCGGGAAGCCGAAATCCTGGCCAACATCTTCGAGTGCCCACGCTGCGGCGACCTGCTCCCCGAGAAGTTCGCGATCTGCGTGCGCTGCGGCACGGAGGACGCCATCGCGGGCGCGCGCAAGACAGTCGCCGAACTCAAGCAGGTGGGCGTGATCGTCCTTGAGGAGGAGGACATGATCGACAAGGCCGCGGTCGCCTTCGAGGGGCGCGACTTCCAGACCGCGAACCAATTCCTCGACAAGGTGAAATCGCGCGTCGATGTGAACCGCAAGCGCCACGGCCAGACGACCCGGCTCATCCGGCGCGAGAGGCTCCACATCCGGATGCTCCAGGAGCAGGGCAGGGACTTGAGCGCGCTCGAGCCGGAGATCTACCACGCGGAGCTTGCGCTCGGCCGGTCGGACTTTGACGGCGCGGAGCAGATGGTCGAGGCGATCCGCAAGAAAATCCAAGCGGTCGTCTACGAGGACAAGAAGCGCGACATCCTGGAACGGCTCACGAAGCTCGAGCGCCAGATCAAGGCCTTCGAGCCCACGGACGACGCCTCGACGCAGCGTGCGGCCGAGTCGATGAAGCTGCTGGATCGGGCGAAGGTCGCCCTTGGGCGGCGGTCCTACCTCGAAGCCGTCGGCTACTACACGGACGCCTTTACCCAAATGGAAGGCTCGCCGCCCGAAGTGCTCGTGACGGAACCCTCGGACACGGACCTCGACCTCTTCGAGACGCGGCTCAAGATGCAAGAGGAGGGCGTCTACATGGGCCCGGCGGCGCCAAAGCCCACGGAAGAAAAGGTCTGGCGGCCCGGCGAGAAGGAGTTCAAGGTGCACGACGGCGGCGTTTTCAAGCCCGGCGAGCACGCGGGCACGATGACCGAGGACCACGCGCACGGCCGCACGCAGGACAGCGCCCCGCCCCCGCCTCCCTCGGCCCCCGCGACCCTCGCGCCACCCGTGCCCCCAGCTCCCTTCGCCGCCGAGAGGCCCACGGTGCCGCAGGCCCCGGCGCTGCCCACCGCGGTGCAAGTGCCGCCACACCCGGTCACCTCGGGGCCCGATGTCATGGAGCCTCTGAAGCCCCTCGCGCCGCCCGCGCCGGCACCGCCCGCGGCCCAAGCGCCGCTGACGTGCGTGGTTTGCGGCACCTCGTTGAAGCCCGGGTGGCTCAAGTGCCCCAAGTGCGCCACGCCCGTGCCAGGCGCGCCCGCGGCCAGACCCGCTGCGCCTGCGCCACCGGCGCCCCCCGCCGCGCTCCCCCTCGCACCGGCCTCACCGGCGCCGGTCACGCCGGTCGGCCCCCAGGCAGCCGTCCCGGACAAGTGCCCCAATTGCGCGAAGGCCGTGAAGCCCGCGTGGAAGAAGTGCCCCTACTGCGCTCATGGGCTCCACGGGTAGGGCGAGCGGGCCCCCCCCGTCGCGCGTCCTTCACCGCCGCACAAGCAACTCTTCGCGGCCGGGCCCCACACCCACGAAGGTCACCTTGCACGTCGCGTGCGTTTCGACGAGCTTGATGTAGGCCTTGGCCTCGGCGGGCAGCCCCGCGAACCCCGTGCGCCGCTTCGCCAGGGCTTTGAAGTCCACCGGGGGGATGGGCGCCATTTTGCGCAGCACGGGCCTGCACCGGGCGAGGGCGTCAGCCCTCGCCGGGACCCTCTCGGTGGGCTCCCCGTCAAGCCTGTAGCCCACGCAGACCTTGAGCGGCTCGATCCCGACGAGGACGTCGAGTTTCGTGAGCGCGATGTCCGTGAGCCCCGAGACGCGCGCGGCGCGCCGCACAATCACGAGGTCGAGCCACCCGCAGCGGCGCGGGCGCCCCGTCGTTGTCCCGTACTCGCCGCCAGTCTCACGCAGCCTGCTTCCGCCTTCGTCGTCCGCAAGCTCCGTGGGGAAGGGGCCTGCGCCCACCCTTGTGGTGTAGGCCTTCACCACGCCGACGGACCTCGTGATCGCCGACGGCGGGAGCCCGCTCTGGGCCGCCGCGCCTCCCGCGGTGCAGGAAGACGACGTGACGAAGGGGTACGTCCCGAAATCGAGGTCGAGCATCATGCCATGGGCCCCTTCGAGGAGGATCGCCTTGCCCGACTCCTGGGCCAGCCATAGCAAGGTCTCGCTGTCGCCCACGAAGGGACGCAGGACCTCGCCGAGTTTCTGGAGTCTGGCAATGACGAGCTTTGCCTCGGGCACCGGAACGCCCGTCCCCTCGGCTTCCTCCCTCGCCCGCTTCGCGATCGATCTCACCTTTTCCGCCATCACCTTCGCGTCGAGCAGGTCACAAACCCGCAGCCCCGTCCGCGCGGCCTTGTCCTCATAGGTCGGGCCGATCCCGCGCTTCGTCGTGCCGATCTTGGCGCCGGAGGCGCGCCGGCCCTCCTCGAGTTCGTCCCGCAGTTTGTGGTAGGCCGTGACCACGTGCGCACGCTCGGAAACCACGAGCTTCACGTTGCCAAAGGCGGCCTTGGCGTCCCGGATTTCGGAA
>JBGPNV010000234.1:0-4289 GCA_041487695.1 Thermoplasmata archaeon
CACGAAGTCGTCGCCGCTCGATGCGCAGACCGTCGTGACCGTCCTCACACTCGTCCTCATGATCGCCGGCGGCGGCGCGTGGTACTACTTCACGCGGCGCCCCGTGGTCCCCAAGAACGGCCCGGCAAGCTGAGGGCCAACGGAGGGCCTGAGGCACGCTGCGGCGCTGTCCCCCGCTAGGGGGCCTTGCCGCCAGGCAGTCGGATGGAGGCGCCCGCGTGGGGCGCCGGTGGCCGGACCTGCGCCTTCTCCGCCGTGTCCCTATGCCCGCTCTTCGACCGCACCGCCGCGGCGCCGTACACCATGACCCCGAGCGCCAGCGCCTCGAGCAGCATGATCGCCAGCATGAGCGGCTGCACGTCGTCGGGCAGGAACACCATGAGGACGAGGTAGCCGTAGGCCGCCAGCAGGTTCTGGGCGAGGAAGAAGCCCGCGAAGCTCACGAGTCCCAGCGTGAAGGGGGCCCGCAGCTTCGTGTATTCCCGCATGTAGACGAGGAGGAGCACGCCGGCCATCGCCGCGTCGACGAGCGCGACGGCCACCGTGAGGTACATCATGAACGGGTCCACCCTAGTCGCCCCCCGCCGTGGTGGGCCTCGGCCGGCGCCTCGCTTCCGCGCGTTCGGCGTCCCGCCGGATGTGCGCGTGGATCTCCTCGAGGGCGCCCCGGTTCGCCATCAGCACACTCGACGCGAAGAGGCGCGCGCCATAGGCGCCGCCTTCGCGTTTCGCGAGCAAGCCGTTGTCGATTAGGATATCGAGGTGGTGCCTTACGGTGCGGTAGTCCACGCAGAGCCTGTCGGCAAGCTGCTGCGCGTTGGCCGGCTCCCGCAGGAGCTCGTCGAGGATCCGCAGCCGGTTCGTGCCGCCCCGCGTCCCGGCGAGGAGGTGCCACAGGAGTTGGTTCACGGGGCCCCGCCCGATTTAGGCTGACCTAGATTAAAAAAGGCGCGGGCCCCCCCTCGCACCCTGTGCCCCGGCGCGGGACGCCCCACGCGTCCCTTCGAGGCGCGCGCTCAACGCCCCCCCAGCGCCCCCTTCCCCGGCGGGAACGTTCCGCCGCCCGTCTGGAAGTCTAGCCACGACCTTTATGCTCGCGCGCAGGGCTTTCTTTCCTACGCCAAGGGCGGTGAACTCTCGTGGGCCTCTCGCTGACGCACAAGGTCCTGCGCGACCACCTCGTCTCCGGCACGCTTGCGGCCGGTGAGGAAATCGGCATCAAGGTCGACCAAACCCTCACCCAAGATGCCACCGGCACGATGGCCTACCTCCAATTCGAGGCGATGGGGCTCCCCCGCGTCCGCACGGACCTCTCCGTTTCCTACGTCGACCACAACATGCTCCAGACCGGGTTCGAGAACGCCGACGACCACGTGTACCTGCGCACCGTGGCGGCACGCCACGGCGTCTTCTTCTCGAAGCCCGGCAACGGGATCTGCCACCAAGTCCACCTCGAGCGCTTCGCCGCGCCGGGCAAGACGCTCCTCGGGTCCGACTCGCACACCCCGACCTGCGGGGGCGCCGGCATGCTCGCGATCGGCGCCGGCGGCCTCGATGTCGCCGTCGCGATGGGCGGCGGCCCCTTCTTCATGGAGTGCCCAAAGGTCGTGGGCGTCGAGCTCAAGGGGTCCCTGCAGCCCTGGGTGTCGGCCAAGGACGTCATCCTCGAGATGCTGCGCCGCCTCACCGTGAAGGGCGGCGTCGGGCGCGTCATCGAGTACCGCGGGGAAGGCGTGAAGTCCCTCACCGTGCCCGACCGGTCGACCATCGCGAACATGGGCGCGGAGATGGGCGCGACGACGTCGATTTTCCCCTCCGACGAGCAGACGAAGCGCTACCTCAAGGCCCAGGGCCGCGAGGGCGCCTACCGCCCGGTGCGCGCCGACCCGACGGCGACCTATGACGAGACCGTCGTCATCGACCTCGACAAGCTCGAGCCCCTCGTCGCCTGCCCGTCCTCGCCGGACAACGTGAAGCCCGTGTCCCAGGTGGAGGGGACCCTGCTTGCCCAGGTGTGCGTGGGCTCGTGCACGAACTCCTCCTGGTCGGACCTCTCGACCGTCGCCGAGGTCCTCGAGGGCAAGAAGATCGCGCCGCGGCTGGACCTCACGCTTACGCCCGGCTCTCGGCAGGTGTTCGAGATGATCGCCAAGAGCGGCGCACTTGGCGACCTCATCGCCTCGGGCGCGCGCGTCCTCGAGTCGGCCTGCGGCCCCTGCATCGGCATGGGCCAGGCCCCGCCCACGGGGGCGGCGTCCCTTCGCACCTTCAACCGGAACTTCGAGGGCCGCTCGGGCACGCCGAACGACCGCGTGTACCTCTGCTCGCCCGAGGTCGCCGCCTCGTCTGCCCTCGCCGGCGTGATCTCCGACCCGCGCAAGCTCGGCGCGCCCCCGGTGAAGAAGCTCCCTTCGAAGTACGTCATCGACGACGCGCTCATCCTCGCCCCGCCCACCGACCCCGAGTCCGTGACCGTCGTCCGCGGCCCCAACATCCGGCCCGTGCCCGCAGCCAAGGCGCCCGGCGACACGCTCGAGGGCCCCCTGCTCCTCAAGATGGGCGACAACATCACGACCGACCACATCCTGCCGGCCGGCGCGAAGGTCCTGCCGTTGCGCTCGAACATCCCCGCAATCGCCGAGTTCACCCTCACGCGCGTGGACCCCTCGTTTGCCGAGCGCGCGAAGGCCGCGGGCGGCGGGTTCCTCGTGGGCGGCGAGAACTACGGCCAAGGCTCGTCGCGCGAGCACGCCGCGATCGTCATGATGTACCTCGGCGTCAAGGCGGTGGTGGCCAAAAGCTTCGCCCGCATCCACTTCGCGAACCTCATCAACTTCGGCGTGCTGCCGCTCACCTTCGAACCGCCCTCCCCGTACGAGGGTCTGAAGCAAGGCGAGGCGCTCGCCGTCGAGCACCTCCACAGCTCGCTCCCCCTGGGTGAGCTCGCCCTGCGGCGCAAGGCCTCGGGCGAGACCTTCAAGGTGAAGGCGACCCTCACGGCGCGCCAGAGGGACATCTACCTCTCTGGCGGTCTCTTGAACTACACGCGCAGGCACGCCGCAGAGCCGGCCGTCGAAGCCGCCGCACGCGCGTAAGTTCCCGGTGCGCGCAGGCAGGCTCGCCGCCGCGCTTTACGCCTTCGGGAATTCCGTGTGCCCGCAGTTGCCGCACGACACGCGGTCCTTGTGCCTTGCCATGAAAATCCCCGGCCCGCACTTCGGGCAGGCCTCCCGGCTCCGGACAACCTTGCCGTCCTTCACCTGGTAGAGCTTCTGCAAGCCCGCGCTCTGCCCCTTCTTGCCCCCGGCCGCCTTCTTCTCCGCCATGCCGTGGGCCTCCGATGTCGAACGTGCTTTACTTCTTCGGCGCGGGCGCCACAGCCGACTGCGAGGCCGGCACGCCCGTTTCCTTGACCGCCTTGACCTTCTTCTCGGCAAGCTTGTGGCGCACGAGGATGAAGTGCGACTCCAGCCGCTTCAGGTTCGCCCCGTCCTTGTACACCCGGACCCACCCGCGCGTCGCGCCCCGGCCGAATTCCGGGGCCATGCGGCGCACCACGACAAGCTCGGGCTTTGCCGACTCGAGTTCCGCGACCTTCTTCTGGACTTCCTCGCGCCTCGGCGTCCCCTTCGCGTCGTGGCTCATCTTCAGCTCGAGTTCGATGCGCCCAAGGAGGACATTCTCCTTGCGCTTGGCCACCTCAACGTCCACCGCAACCGCCCTCCTTTCTACAGCCGCTCGACTTCAAAAGCTTCTAAGAACTCGCGGGCCAGACGTCGAGATTCCTCGTTGACTTTTACCGCAGTCGCGCCGCGATTGGGCAACCCGTATATGACGGTTGCGCCCGCCTCCAGGTGGATGATCGCAGGCATCACAGCCAGGTCTTCCTCACCCTCCACTTCGATGCGCGTCGTCTCGAGGGACGCGGCCGCGCGTGCGACGGCGTTGTAGAGGTCCGCCGTGATTGTGGCCGCCCCGCACACGACCCTTTCGACCCGCGCGCCGTAAGTGCGCACCGCGTCGTCCGCCTCGACCGGCCCCCGCTTCGTCTTGAAGTCCACGACGATGAAGCGCGGGTTCACGCCGCCGCGCACGGCTTCGCCCGCCGTGACGTCCCCCACGGCCGCCACCGCGCGGGCACCCTTCACGCGCGCCTTGATGTCCTTGCCCTCGAACACCTCCGCGAAGGGGAGCGCCAACCGCTCCCGCCGTCCCTCCGGCAGGCGCAGGACGACGCCTTCGGGGAGAAGCGCCCCTTGGGCAAAAGCCGGGCGGAGGGCGCGTGCGCC
>JBGPNV010000235.1:0-4237 GCA_041487695.1 Thermoplasmata archaeon
GACCGCCTCGACCTCGACGAGCGCCCCTCGCGGCAAGGCCGCGACCTGCACGGTGGCGCGCGCGGGTGCGGGCGCGCCGGGGAAGAAGCGCGCGTAGGCCGCGTTGAAAGCTTGGAAGTGGCCAAGGTCCGTGAGGAAAACCGTCGTCTTCACGACATTCTTGAAGGAGGCGCCGGCCGCCGCAAGCACGGCCTCGAGGTTCTTCATGACCCGTTCGGTCTGCGCTTCGACGCCTCCCGGGACGAGCTCCCCGGTGGCCGGGTCGAGGGGGATCTGGCCCGACAGGAACAGGAGGTCGCCCGACCGGACCCCCTGGGAATAGGGGCCGATTGCGGCGGGCGCGTGGGGCGTGGAAATCGGGGTGGCGGGCATGATCAACGCCTCGGGTAGCGCGCCGGGGGTTTTTCTCATTTTGGGAGGCAAGCGAACTTCGCAAGGCGGGGGGAGCGAGCGCGAAGGTAGATGAGGCCCCGGCGGGCCTGCGCCACGAGGGGTTTGTCGGATGGGCCTTGGCCTCAAGAGACCGGATACGACGCCCGCGCCGCGCGAGGCGCAGGCCCGCCAGGTGTTCCTCCTCGACGAGCTGGGGCGTTTTGTGGCCGCCGCCACAAGGGAGGGCCTGGGCCTCAAGGAGGCGATGCTTGCCGCCAAGGCCGTTGAGGCCGCTCGCGCCCTCGTGAAGAGCCGCGAGGTGGCGTGGGGCACGTTCGTGGGGAAGGGCGAAGGCGACTTGCAGGTCGTCGTCTGCGGCGGGCGGGACTTCTTCGCCTGCGCGCCGGAGGACGCGGCGAGGCTTCGCGAGGTCCCCCACGAGCTTGCGGCGGTCGTGGCAGCCTTCGAGGCTGCGGCCCGCGAAGAGATCCGCGCCGGGGGTCTGTCGAAGGCGTCAATCGAGGCGTTCCCGCGCGTGGTTGCCGCGGCCCTTTCCCAGCCTGCACGGTTCGCAGAGGTCCCGAAGGGCCCGCTCGCTTTCGCCCGTGCGGCGTTCCGCGCCTCGGGCGCGCGCCTCGCGCTCGACGTGGAGGTCGTGAACGCCACCCCATGGCCGGCAAACCGGGTCGAGCTGCGCCTCGCCTTCGACGCGGCCGCCCTCCCGCTCGTGTCCGTGAAGGCCCGGACGGGCGCCTACCAGAACGGCGTGCTCGAACTGCCGGAGGTCGCCGCGCGTTCGCGGGAGCGCGTCGTCGTCCTCTTCGAGCCAAAGACGGCGGGGACGCACGCGGTGGAAGGCGCGCTGCGGCTCGAGCTCGAGGGTGGGCGCGAAGAGCGCGGGCGGATGCGCCCGGCACGCGCGCGCATCGCGCAGTCCGACGTGGTGCCCACGGTCCCGAAGAGCCTTGCCGATTTCCGCGCGCTGGTCGATGGAAGGCTCGCCTACGCGGCCACGGTCGAGGTCGCAAGCGCGCTCGGGGGCCTCTCGACGGTGGCCGGCCTTGCAAGCGCGGTGGAAAAGGACAGCCTCGCGCGCATCCTCGACTGGAGGGGCGCGGCCGCCGAGCGCGAGGTCTGGTTCCTGGGGCTCGTGGGCGGGGAGACGCGACCGCTCTTTGTCCAGCTCACGCAAGGCATGGGCGGCTCGGCGGGGCTCGTCGTGGCCGGCGCGCAAGCCTCGGACGTGATGGCGTACGCCGCGAGACTGCGCGCGCGGCTCGACGCCGGCTACGGCCCGTCGACGCTTGGCGAGCCCCGGGTCGCGGCCGACCAGGCGCCGGAGCCCGCCTCGCCCGAGCCGCGCGCGGTGATCGTCGCGCGGCAGATCTCTGCCGACATTGCCTCGGGAGAAATCGAAATTGTCATGCGCAAGCCGCGGCAGCTCACGCAGAAGGCCGTGGCAGCGGGCGTCCCGGTGGGCGGCGGCCAGAGCGTGGGCGAAGAGCTTGTGCCGGGGCTCATCGAGGAACTCGAGCGCTCGATGCGGCAGGGCGGGAGGCGCCAGCGGTGAGGACGCTCAAGCGGCGGAACGGGCGGAGCGGTGGTCGGGCCACCACGTCCCTGCCAGCCTGTGGCTTCGGAGCGCCCGCCTGAACGCGCGCCCCGCGTGGAAGTCGAAGCCCTTCGGGAATTCGATGGGGTGGCCGAGCGCCTCCTCGAGGAGGCGCATGTTCTGACCCCGGGGGTGGAGGGACTCGCCGAAGATATGGTCGGGGCGGATCGTCGCCAGGGTGAGGGCCATGGACTCGATATCCCCGATCACATCCTCGCGGACATCAACGGGCGGGAAAATCGGAGCGAGGATGACCCCCGTGGGTATGCGCGCATCTTTCGCCTTGCGCAGGACCTCGAAGCGGCGCGTCGGTGTCGGGACGTTCGGCTCGATGATACGCTGGAGGCGCAGGGACGAGGTGGCCACCGAAACCTGGAGCCGCAATTGATCCGCGTACTGGCTCATCAGGTCGAGGTCCTTCGTGACGAGCAAGGAACGCGTCTGGACGCAGAAGCGGACGCCTGCAGGGAGGGCGTGCTCGAGGATGGAGCGGGCGTAGGTGGCGAGCTGGGGCAAGTAGGGGTCGTGCATCGAAGAGAGCATGACCTCCTTGCCGGCCCAGCGTTCCCAGGGCGTTTCCTCGATCGCTTCGTCGAGGTTCTCGGGGACGATGAAGTACTCGCCCCAGTCCTTCTCCTGGACCTCGCGGCGTGCAGGCGCGTTGTTCTTGAAACGCCCGCCCGCGAAGAGCTTGTTGATCACGTCGACGTAGCAGAACTTGCAGCCGTGCGTGCAGCCGACCGCGACGTTCAGGCACCAGCCTTCGGAGAGGTCTTTGCCGACGCCGCCGCGGGCGCGGGTGGTGAGGCGGGAGGGGTGGATGAGGGGGGAAGAGGCGCGGTACGCGGGCCGCTCATCCGAGGATGCTAGGGTTGCGGCATGGATGGTCGCGAGAGCGGAAACCATTGTGGCATTGAGCCGGCTCCGCTACTTGAAGCTGAACGGGGGGTGAGCGGAAGCGCCCCCCGCTCCCCCCCTTGGACCTGAGACGAACGCCTTGCCCGGTTGGACGCCCGGGACGCGGCAGAGGGTTCGCGCGCGGCCTCCGCCCCGTTTTCCACTCAACACGGACGGTACGAGGTAAGCCTGCTCCCTTCCGGGCCTAGGCCGGTCCCCTCTGCGTACGCCGCTCCATCCTTCCTTCCGGAAGGCCGAAGCAACCCCGCCCGTTCGAGTGACGAGACTTCACTGGACCAACGCACGACCGTGCCGCACCCCGGTAACGCCGCGCCGGACCTTGTCGACCCCGCCTGTAGACGGTTTGGCGGTAGAGGGAACGCCTAACTCCCCGGTCTAGGCGCGCGTATTCTCTCCGAAGGCAAGGAGCGGTTCGCGCTTGTGGGACGTGAGCACGGGGAGGGGGGATTTGAACGTGGCGGGCCCCCCGGTGGGTAGGCTCGCGCCGGCGTCGTGCAGGGCAAACATGAGCAAACCTTAGAAAAGGTGGCAAGGGCGCTCCCCCCCAGGCAATCCACGATGGGTACACCGCCGCCGATCCCCCAGACGGCCCGACCGCTCCACCGGCCGGTCCTTGTCGCAATCCTTGCCGTCCTCCTCATGTTGGGCGGCGCCCTGCTCATCGTCGTCGGGCTTCTGCTCGCCGTGGCTGCAGGCATCCTCGGCGGGCTCGTCGCGGGCGCGGGCGGCCTCCTCGTCGGGGCTGCGCTGGGCGCCGTCGTCCTCATCGGCGGCGTGCTGATGCTTGTGGCGGGCTTGGGCCTCTGGGGCATGCGATCGTGGGCGTGGTGGCTCGCGGCGATTGTCCTTGTCATCGAGCTCCTCTACGGCCTCCGCAACGGCGGCGTGGTCGGGCCGGTCCTGCTCGGGCTGTTCCTCGTGTACCTGATCGCCGTACGGCGGAACTTCAACCAATAGGAGGGGCCCTCGGATGAGCCCCGTGCGGCTTGCGCACTCGGAAGAGGGGCCCCGTGGTGGCACGCCCTTCCTCCTGCTCCATGGCTCGCCAACCGACCGCCATGTTTGGGACGCCCAGGTCAGTGACCTCGTGGCCGCCGGCTTCCGCGTCGTCCGCCCGGACCTGCGCGGCCACGGCGAGAGCCCGCAGGGCGAGGGCCCGTCGACCGTCGAGGCCATGGCGGCCGACGTCCTCGCGCTTGCCGACGAAATCCACGCGCCGCGCTTCTTGCTCGGCGGCTTCAGCTTCGGCGGGTGGGTCGCGATGGAGATCGTGCGTGCGAACCCCGAGCGTGTCCTCGGCCTCCTCCTCATCTCGACGGGCGCGCGTCCCGACAC
>JBGPNV010000236.1:0-4235 GCA_041487695.1 Thermoplasmata archaeon
CGACGCGGTCGATCTCGCTTGCCGCGCCGAGCACTTGGGCCGTGAACGAATGGCCCACGAGCAGCCGCCCGTAGAAGGGCAGGAGCTCGGATGCGCCTTTGCGGACCTCCTCGCGGATCGCGCCCTCCGCCGAGCGGCACGCCGCAAGGACGCGGTCGTGTTGGTTCAGGTGGAAGTGGATGCGGATGAGGAACGCCGCGTTCACGGGGTCCCGCTGGCCCTCGAGGAGCGAAATCGCCTCGCCGTACCGCTCGAACTTCATCAGCTCGGCCGCCGCTTCGCCAAAGCGCCTCGCCGACACCAGGGAGCCGATGTAGTCGTCCATCTTGCGGCCCTCGCTGGCAAGGTCTTGGCGCTTCTGCCGGCCCTCGGCCTGCATCCTTTCGACAAGCCGGCTCGCGGCCTCCTTGTCCTTCGACCGTTCCTTGATCTTGGCCGCGAGCTTGTAGTCGAGCGCCTTCTCGGCAATCGCACACGCGCGGGCCGCGTCCCCGGCGTCGAGGTAGGCGAAGGCCGCAGCCTCGAGCGCGTGCTTGGGGGCGCCCCCTTGCGCACCCCTCGCCTTGGCCGCTTGGCCCCATAGGGTGTCCAGGAGCTCGTAGGTCTCGCCGAGCTGCTTGAACGCGCGGCGCCCCTGGTAGTGCGCCAGGGCGCCTGAAAGCGCGGCCTCGAGCGCGGCCACCTCGCCGGCTTGGGGGGGCCCGGCCTGGAGCTTTGCACGCACTTCCGTGAGCTCGGCGTCGACCGCCAGCGGTGAAGCGCGGCGCGCCTGGAGGACCATCTCGCGCGCGAGGGCCGCGTACTCGCCGGCCATCGTGAAATCGCGCTCGGTTAGCGAGGTCCGTGCAAGCTCGAGTTGGGACCTCGCGTCCCCTACGTTTACCCCTTCGTAGCGCGAGGCGGCCTCGACAGCCCCTTCGGCGCCTTCGACCGCCCGCCGTGCCTTCTCCTGCCCCTCGCGCTTCTTGTCGAGGTCGGCAAGCCGGCTCCGTGCGTCCGTCATCACGGAGACGACCTTGCCGAAGTCCTTCGCGGCGTAGGCGGCCTTCGCCGCCTCCAACACCTGACGGACCGTCGCCGTATCGAAGCCCTGCGCGTTGGCATCGGCCTCGCTGCGCTTCAGGCGGTCAAGCGCTTCGGTCGCCCGCTTCTGGACCTCCGAGTCCTCACTGAGTTTGGCGAGCGACTCGCGCAGCGACCCCTCGGCCGAAAGGACGGCGGTGTGGACGCCCTTGTAGTCGAAGTTCTTGAGCGCGGAAACCGCCGACTTCTCGAAGGCCAGGGCCGCCTCAATCTCGGCGCCCCGCGTGCGGCACTTCAGGATGTACTCGCGCAGCGACAGGATGAGCGACTTGAAGATCCCCTTCGTTTCGAAGGCGCGTAAGTGCTCGGTCTCGAGGAGGAGCACGGTCTCGCTGTCGGCCGAGACATCGATCGTGACCGCCTCGCCGCCGGCGTGCGCGTCGAAGATGAGCCCCTCGTCGGTGGAAAGGCAAAGCAGGCGGCTGTCCGCCGTCACCACGAACACGAGGTCGCCGTTCTTCGTGAGCTTCACGCGCCCGCCGTCCGAGCCGGTTGCGTGCGACCAGAGGAGCGCCCCGCCCTTCGCGTCGAAGCAGTAGAGCGTGCCGTCCTTCGAGAGGGCGGCGACGAAGGCGCCGCGGTTGTCGAGGCTCACGTCGAGGATCGCGCCCGCGGTCTGCCGCTCCCACAAAAGCTTGCCCCCGAAGTCGAAGCAGTGGAGCGAGCCGTCGTCGCCGCCTGCGGCCATCACATCGGCAAACTTCGAGGCGGCCACGCAGCGGACGGGCGCGCGGGCAAACGCCTTCCAGATCACCGCGCCCTCGCGAGAGTCCATAAAGAAGATTCCTCCGTCCTCGGCGCCCGCCAGGATGTTCTCCCCCGAGGGCACGATGGCGACCGAGTTCACCACACCCTCCATCCTGAGCTTCCAGACGAAGCGGCGCGGCGTGTTCCGGTTGTCGAAGTAGTAGACGCCCTGGTCCTCCGAGCCCGCGGCAAGGACATTGCCGTCCCTGGAGACGCCCACCCCCGTCACGCGCTGGTCGCACTTGTAACGCCAAAGGAGGAGCCCCCGCCGGTCGAAGAAGTAGACCTGCGCGTCGTCGCACCCGGCCGCCACGAACCCGCCCACATCGGAGACCGCGACCGAGCGGATCGGCTCGCGCGTGATGTACCTCCAAAGCTGCTTGCCGCCGCGGTCCAGAAGCGCAACGACGCCCGACCCCTCGCGGCTCGACCCGAGCGCGATGAGGCTTCCGTCGCCGGCGACCTTGAGGTCGTGCGCCTGCCCTTCGATGGCGGCCTCCCAGCGCTGCTCGACCTGCGCGCGGCTCTCGAGCGGGATGTCGGGGCGCCGGAGTGCGGTTGCCAACCTCTTTCCCCCCTCGTCCACGCCGTAAGCGTCTGAAGGAAGGTCAAGACCCGAAGTTCGGGTGATATAACTTGCGCACTTTGGGAGCCGTGAGACACGATCGGGCCCGGCACGGTGAAACGTATATCTGAGGCAAGCCTCGTTGGCCCCAAGTGGACTACGCGGTCGCGGAAGAGGGGCCCATTCTTGAAGCGGCGCTGGAGGCCCTAAGGGTCCGACGGACCGTCCGGTCCGAGACCGCGCTCCTAAAGAGCGTCCGCGCGTCCCTTCGCAAGGCCGACCCCAAGCTCACGGTTGGCCGGCGGCGCCTGCGGCTCGTATGCCTTCGCTCGGGCAAGATCGTTGTCACGGCCTTTACGCGCTTCTCGGACGAGCGCCGGGCCATCACGCGCTGCCCGGTGTGCAGGGGGCCGATCGAGCCCATCAAGAACAGGACGGTCTACGACGGTTCCGTGACACTCGGCTACCGCTGCCAGGTCTGCGGGTATTGGACGGGGATCAAGCGGCGAATCCCCACGCTCTACGTCTACGCGAAGCGCGGCCCAAGCCCCCCCGACGAGGGCGAGCCGCGCGGGCTCAAGATGGTCGAATCGCGCTCGAAGGAATGAGCGTTGGCTGAACGTTTCTGCGGGGTTTGCGCAGATCCCGAGGTGGGGACTCTGCCGCCGAGCACCCCCCCTTGAGTGAACGGCCCGAGGAGCCACCGACAGGAAGGACGAGTGGTAGCAACCGAGCCGTTGGTTGCGAAACCTTAACCACGTTCATCGGCGACACAAGGCGCGGGGCGCGCCCGATTGCGACCATCTGCAGGTATCCGTGGATCTGCTTGAACGCGCCCCTCGAACCGCTGCCCCTTCAAGGGCTGGCGGCAGCACGCGCGCATCCGGCCCGGCGCACGAATTCCTCGGGGGCGTCGGCGGGCCGCTCAACTCACCACGAGCTCGAGCCGGCACGCGGCGCACCGCTCCGCGCCGACCATAACCTTCGCCCGGCAACGGAGGCACGCCACGAGGTCAACGTTGATGGCAGCGTTTCCGCCCACGGCCGGCGAAATCGGGGAGGATGGGAAAAGGGTCGCCGGGGGGTCTTCGGCATCCTGGGGCCGTCCCCTTCGCCGCAAAACCACCACAAGGATGAGAGCCCCAACCGCGACCGCAAGGAGTAGGAGAATCAGCGTGAAGTCCCCGCCTACGACGGGCCCGCCTGGCATGGGGGCCACCTCCGTCCAGATCGCGACGACCTCTTTCGACGAATTCATCGTGACGGAAACCGCTGGTGACTCCGAGGAAGCGTCCCCGCCCCAGCGCGCAAAGCGGTAGTTCTTGCCGCCCTGATTAACTTCGAGGGGCGAAACCGAGATCATCGCTGTCGCAGAGAGGTCGTACCAGCCCGCCCCCGTCGCGTTGCCGAACTCTGAATCGACGGTCATGAGGTACTGAGTCGTCCACTCGGCGGCGAGGTCCTTGGGCGCGTCCATGAGGACGTCCACGCGCCCTGCGCTTCCCGATGCCGCTCCGTTCCATTGCTTGAACGCGTATCGCGTCCCCGGCGCGCCTTCGACAAGGGACACGGCTGAGGCGTGGGCGGTCGTCCCCTCAGCATACCAGCAATCCGCCCGGTCGCAAGAGGGCGCGCCGAAAGGACTCGTCGCGTTCAAGCGGAATTCGTAGCAGGTTAGCCTTTTGACCTGCTTTCCACCCTTGAATCTTCCGACGTGAATACATTACGTCGATCCGCGCGTGAAGCGCGCGGATGGGAGACGCGGAGAATCCTCCCGACGCCGAGAAGGAGCGGCTCCGGCGGGAGAATGAGCGCCTGCGCGAGGAGGTCGAGAAGCTCC
>JBGPNV010000237.1:0-4228 GCA_041487695.1 Thermoplasmata archaeon
CAGCGGCAGCGCGGCGCGCGGTAATGGAAGCGCCTAGTGTCGCGGAGGCGTCTCACCGTGGGTCGGTCGGCGGGCGTCGCCGACACCATGATATACGGGTCGGCCCAATCGACAAACGCCAGGGTTGCCAGGCGTGGGATTCGAACCCACGCAAGGCCGCCTAGAACTTGCCGGACCATCGGTCCGGCGCAGTAGCAAGCTGTGTCACCCTGGCTTTCTGTTCCCTTGAGCGGGTCCGCCTACGAGGTCGTGGACCCATATAAGCGTGAATCCGGGGTGAGCGAAAGCGGTTAACGCGGCAATCGCGATCGCACGTTGATGAGCGCCGAGACTAGGGAGCCGAAAGACCGCGAGCCTCGGCTTTGCGCTTCGGTCCCTCGCGCGCGCGGTGAAGAGGCGCGGGTGTGGCTGCTGCAGCAGGGTCTTCTAGACCCGCACGCGCGCGTCGGGGGCGAAGGCCCGCTACTCTTTTTCCCCCTCTCCGAGCGCTCGGTGCCGGGGGCGACGACGCCGGCGGAGGCGGCTGATGGTTGCGGCGCGCGCGACGACGGGACGGTGGACGCTGGAGGCCTCGGGCCGATGCCGCAGAGCTTCGCCACGCATTTCGGGGCGACCTTCGCGGTGCGGGAGGCGCAGGTGCGGTCACGCGACCGCGGCGCGTACCAGGCGGTGGCGCGGGTGCCGGACGCGGCCCGCGCTCTTCTGCCGCAGAGCTTCGACCAAGTCGGCGACATCGCGGTCGTGAAGTTCGACGAGCGCAACGCGCAGTACGAGGGGGAGGTCGCGCGCGCGATCCTGGCCTCCTACAAGGGGATCCGGGCGGTGGCGGCCGACGAGGGCGTGGCCGGCGAGATGCGCGTCCGGACGCTGCGGAAGGTCGCCGGCGAGGGGGACCTCAAGACCGTGCACAAAGAGTTTGGAATCGGGATCGAGGTGGACCTCGAGAAGACGTTCTTCACGCCGCGCCTCGCGGGCGAGAGGCGCCGGCTCGCGCTGCTCGTGGCGCCCTACGAGCATGTGCTCGACGCGTTCGCGGGCGTGGGCCCGATCTCGCTCCACATCGCGAAGCTGCAGCCTTCGGCCCAAGTGGAGGCCGTGGACATCAACGGGGCAGCGATTGAACTCCTGCGGCGCAATGGCGAGCGCAACAAACTGCGGAACATCAAGGCCCACGAGGGGGACTTCCGCGCGTTTGCCGCGGCCGCGAAGCCTCGGTCGTTTTCGCGGATCGTCATGAACCTGCCGCACCGGGCCAAGGAGTTCCTCCCCGCGGCGCTGCCGCTTGTCGCGCTGGGGGGCTACATCCACCTCTACGAGATCCTGCCGCTCGAGAAGGTCCTGCCGGAGCAGGGCCAGTTGGGACAGATCGCGAGGGACGCGGGGGCCGGCGTGACCATCCTGCGTGCACGCCCGATCAAGTCCTACAGCCCCACGGACCTCTACATCGTCTTCGACCTGCGGGTCGATGCACCGGCCAAGTGAGGAGGCCCGTCAGAAAAGCTTGCCCTTGGCCTTCTTGGCCGTGTCCTTCGTGACGTCGATCGCCTTGCCCCCGACGTCCTTGGTAACCTCGACGGCCTTGTGCGCGACGGGCTTCGACACGTCGATCGCTTTGCCGCCGACGTCCTTCGTTGTCTGGAGGGCTCTTCCGGCAACGCCCTTGAAGAGTTGGCCCGCACCTTGCACGGCTCCGCCCGCCGAGGCGCCGAGCGCCGCCCCGCAGTTGGGGCAGTGAGCGGCGCCTGCAGGGGTTTCCTTCCCACAGTTTGCGCAGAATGCCATGGATAAACCATGGGAGGCGCCCCTACTTGGCCGTTCGCCCTTGTGCTCAAAAGCTGGGCCGCGTCCCCCACCCCAAAACCTTCGAATAGCCGCCGGCGCGTTTCCGGCGCGGAGGTCGGCGTGTGGATTTCACCGGCGCGGTGAACTGGCTCTTCGAGTGGGTCGGCGCGAACGAGGCCCGCGCCTGGATCTTCGTGGCTGTCTGCGTAATCGCGATCCTGATGGGCGCGGGAGCGAGCCTGCTGGAACTCGGCTGGGAGTTCGGCCTTGCGGCGCTGCCAGGCCTCCTTGTCGCGGCGCACTCGGGGTTCTTCCTCGGCCTCGTCGTGTTCACCCTGCTGCTCCTCGGGCTCTACATGTACATGGGCCGCGGGGCGCGAATCACGCCGCCGCTTGCCGTCGAAGGGGATTCCCCTTGAGCCCGGTCAACGGCCGGAGCGTTTCTTCGCCCTCTCTTTCACGCGTCGCGCGCCTCGTTCGACGGCGTCTGCACCCCGGGCGACGGCCGGCGCCATGCTTTTGGCGGCCTTGTCGGCGGCCCTTCGGGTAGAATTGGCGGCGCGCTCGGCGGCCGGGCGCGCGGCCTTGGCCAGTTCGTCCGCCGCGTCGCTCGCGGCCTTCGCGGCGCTGCGAAGGTGGGGTTCGGCCGCCCGCATCGCGCGGTCGAGGGCCGCAACCCCCGAATCGACCACCTGCTTGACGGCCTTCCCCGTCTCGGAGGGCGCGCGCCGCGCCGGGGGGCCGTGGCGAGCGTTGCCGCAGTGCGCGCAGAAGTTCGCGAAATCGGGCAAGGGCGTCCCGCAATGCCAACAATACACCGTAGCGCCTCGAGGCTCTACGGCCCGGCGACCGTATTCAAGATTGCGCAGGATCGGCTCGGGGCCCAGACTCGGCAACCTTCAATTGGCCTGCCGGGACTCGCCAAGGCGTGGGCGCCTCGTTCCTCGCCTTGCCGGCGCCCTACGCCCTCTCGGAAACGCTCCTCGGCGGCCAGGCCTTCCGCTGGAAGGCCGCGGGAGGGGGCTTTGAGGGGTTCATGGGGAATTTCCCGGCGTTCTTGAGGCCGTGGAGAGGAGGACTCGTCGTGGAGTGGGCCGGGACAGCCGACCCGGTGCCCTTGACGGAACGGTACCTCCGCGTGTCGGACGGCATGGCGGCGATCTACCGGTCCATCGGCAAGGATGCGCGGATGCGAGAGGCCATCGCGCGCTGGAGGGGCCTGCACCTGCTTGCGCAGGACCCATGGGAAGCGCTGGCCGCCTTCACGACTTCAAGCGCCTCGAATGTTGCCAAGATTTCGCGCAGTCTCGAAAAGGTCGCCCGGGCCTTTGGCGAGCCCCTCGAGTTCCGCGGGAAGACGTGGCATGCCTTCCCAACGCCCGAGCGCCTCGCAAGGGCGGACCTCGCGGGCCTGAAGGGATGTGAGCTCGGCTACCGGGCGCCGTACATCCGTTCGACGGCGAGCCGTGTCGCGGAAGGGGAAGTCGACCTCGCCGCGATCGCGAGGCTGCCGACCGCCGCCGCGCAGGCGGCGCTCGTCGAGGCCTTCGACGGCACCGGCCCCAAGGTGGCGGCCTGCGTCCTTCTCTTTTCCATGGGCAAGGACGACGCGTTCCCGGTCGACCGGTGGGTCCAGCGGTCGGTGAGTGAGTGGTACTTCGAGGGTGCGAAATTCAATCACCGCGCCTGCGAAGCGTGGGGGCGCGACTACTTCGGGCGCAACGCCGGCTACGCGCAGCAATACCTCTTCCATGAAAGGAGGAGCCGGGGGCGCGCGGCGCCCGCCAAGCGGCCCGCCTAGATCCCGCCGTTGATTGCGAGGATCATCAAGACAAGGGTCCCCACGACCAATCCTGACGAGATGTGCAGGAACATCGAGATCCGGGCGAGCCCCTGCCTGAAGTCCTCCGGAAGCGGGTCCATGGGTTTGAGCTCGGCTGCCTTTTTCCCAAGCGCCATAGCGCCGGGGCGGAGCACACCCATCCCGATCGCCAGGGTGGTGAGCACGAGGCCGAGCCCGATGATGACCATCCGGGCCTCCGGGTCGTTCAGCCAACCGCCGGGGTCGATGGGGAAGCGGATGAGGAGGAAGATGACTCCGGTGATGAGGGTGAGCAAGCCGAGGAGCATTCCGGCGATGGAAATCTTGGGCATGAGGCGCATCATGGGCATGTCGGCGAGCTTCTCGGCCTTGGCCATGCTGGGGAGGAGAAACGCTTCGTTGTTGAAGTGGATCCCCACCCAGAAGACGCCGATCAGTCCGTGGATCATGCCCACCACGGCAAATTCCGGGTTGTAGAGGACCAAGGGAAACCCCGGCCTGGCACGGCGGCGGTCCGTATTTCAGACTTTTGTACCCGCGAGGGGATGGGGTTGCGGGGCGGCAGGTGCAGCGCGCGGAGCTTCTGCTGAAGGGCAAGCCGTTTTTCGTCGGCGACGAGGCGGC
>JBGPNV010000238.1:0-4221 GCA_041487695.1 Thermoplasmata archaeon
CTCGGAGACGGCGCCTTTCTGGGTGTTCGAGAAGAGAGAGGGGAATGGCTCCACGGCGTCGCAGCGAGCGTGCGACGATCGTGCTGGCGCTCATCGGAACGGCAATCACGACCCTCGCGGTGTGGGGGGTCCTCGGCTACTTGGGCCCGCTTTTCCAGATTCTCTACGGGCTGTGGGGGCTGCTTGGCCTCATCGTCGCGTTGCTCGGGCTGCTTGGGGCCTTCGCGGCGTTCATGGCGTTCCTGCTCACGGGGCGGCGCGCCGAGCCGCGGTTCGAGGCGGGCGCGTCGATCGAGAGCCTGGAAACCAGGCAGCTCTGACGGCCGCGCCAGTTGGAGGCGGGGGCGCCGCATACGTTCTTGTGGGCGCGCCGCGTTTTCGCTTGGGGGGGCGTTGGAGCGACCGTGGACGTCATCGCCGGTTCGGCCTCCGGGCTGCTTGGCGCGCGCCTTGCCGTCGAGCTGAACTCGAAGGTCGTGCCCGTCGAGATCCGCCGGTTCCCCGACGGCGAGGCGTACGTCCGGGTTTGCGAGGACCTCGCGGGGCGCGAGGTGGTCGTCCTCCAAACGACGTGGCCCGACCCACACCTCGTAGAGGCCGTCCTGCTGCGCGATGCCGTGCTCGCGCAGCGACCGCGCCGCGCGGTCCTTGTGGTCCCGTACTTCGCTTACGCGCGGCAGGACAAGCGGTTCAAGCCGGGCGAGGCGCTTTCCTCGCAGGCCGTGGGCCGCGCGATTGCGGAAGGGTGGGACGACTTGCTCACGGTGGACATGCACGAGCCCTCCGTGCTCACGCAGATTTCCCCGCGTGCGCGCAACATCTCCGCGCTGCCGGAGATCGGTCGGTTCCTTGCGGCCAAGCGGATCGACCTCGTGGTGTCGCCGGACGAGGGGTCGCTTGAGCGCGTTCGCCCCGTCGCGGAGGCGATGGGCGCGGCCTTTGACCACCTCGTGAAGACGCGGATCGACGGCGAGCGCGTGGAGATTGCGCCCAAGCGCCTCGAGGTCCGTGGCAAGCGCGTGGCGATTATCGACGACATCATCTCGACGGGTGGGACGATCGCGGCGGCGGCCAAGGCGCTCAAGGAGGCCGGCGCGGCGTCGGTCGTGGCGGCCTGCACGCACGGGCTCTTCGCTGGCGGCGCGATGAAGCGCCTTTCGGCCGTCGTCGACGAACTCGTCTCGACGGACACGGTCGAGAGCGCGGCGTCGCGCGTCTCCGCGGCGCCCGCGATCGCTAGGGCCCTTTGATTGGATGGCGGCGTTGAGCCCCTTGAATCGTCGCATCGGCCAACCTTCAAATACGCTCCCCTTCATCGAATCGGTTGCTGCCAAGGAAGTGCCTGGATGGGCCAAGCGAAAGCCAAACGGTTTGCCACGCTTCTTGCCGTGGCGCTCGTTGCCTTGGCGTCCTTGCCCGCTGCCTCCAGCTCCTCGGCCGCGCCGCCCCGACGGGGGGGGACCGAAGGCGCCCACCCGGACACCATCCAGGAATCCACGGGCAATCAGATCACGAGTTTCTACTTCGGCGAGAGCGGTCAGATCACGCCGGTCCCCCCGGTGAACGAGAGTCACGGACAGGAGCTCGATGCGCTCGGCGTCTCGTTCCCGCGGTTCCTCGTCTCGAATGTCGGCTCGTGGCAGGTCACGCTCTCGGAAGAGGGGATGATCGTCGAGTCCCTTGACGGGCTGTCGATCTGGGCCTCCTCGACCCAGGGTGCGCAGAATGTCCGGTTCACCATCCAGGTGCAGATCAACGGGAACGGCGCCGGCACGCTGCGGACGGAGACCAAGGCGACTCTGGGCTCGAACCCCGAGGAATTCCGCATCGACGCGGGCGGGAGCCAAATGAACCGGCTCGACTTCCCGAAGGGCTCGCAGCTCACGTTCAACCTGCAGTACTCGGCAAGTTCTTCCCCCCTGCCGGCCGGCCCCTCCGGGTCCTCGACGTTCCACTACTACGGCACGCTTTACCGCTCGCGCGTCGACTTCGTGACGGACCCCTTCAACCTCACGCTCTCGGAGGTGCAGATCGAGCCCGACCGCGTGAATGTCACAGAGATCTTCAAGGAGGCGTTCGGCGTGGACCCCGAGAAGGTGGTGCTTTCGCTCACGTTCACGGGGCCGACGAGTTCCGACGACCGCCATGTGAAGCTGGTGAACAAGCTCATCGACCCCATCAACGGGACGACGCTCATCTGGAATTGGTTCTTCGCGCGCCAGGGCGGCGTGTCGAGCGGCCAGTACACGATCGCCCTCTCCGGCGCGTACGTGGGCGCCGAATCGAATTATACGAACGTGACGACGGTGGAAATGAAGATCCCGAAAGTCAAGGAGGCGTCGGGGGGTTTCCTGCCCGGCCTTGGGGCCCTTGAGGTGGGGGCAGGCCTTGCGGTTGCCGCCGCCGTCGCGACGGTCGGGCGCGCCGGGCTTTTCGCCGGACGGAAGCAGGGCCGCTCACCCCCCAACCTTTAAGGGCGGCGACGCAGGCTTCCCCGAGTCCCTTGAGGGAGGATTCCCGCGTGCACCTGACTCGCAGCGAAGAGAGCATCCTTGGGGGGGAAAAGGGCCCCGCCCAGCAGCGGGCGATGGAACTCCTCGTCGCGCTTGGCGACCTTTACGGCGCCGACGGGCTCATCCCCATCAAGCGGGCCCACGTGTCGGGCGTGTCCTACAAGACGATCCGCGAGGGGGGCCTGCGGTGGCTCAAGGACCTCGCGCGGGAGGGGGCGGTCGTATCGGTGCCCTCGACGCTGAACCCGTGCGGGCGCGACCCGAACCACTGGGAGGAGATGGGCGTGGACCTCCACTTCCACGAGCGGCAGACGGAGATCCTGCGGGCCTACGCGAAGATGGGGCTCGAGATGCTGTGCACGTGCACGCCCTTCCTCATTGGGAGGAGCCCGGACTTCGGCGACCATGTCGCGTCGGCCGAGAGCGCGAACTGCATCTTCCTCAACTCGGGGATCGGCGCGCGGACGAACCGCGAGGGTGGGCCGTCGGCGCTTGCGGCGGCGATCATCGGCAAGACGGCGAACTACGGGCTCCACCTCGATGAGAACCGGAAGGCCCAGGTCCTTGTCGATGTGAAGCTCGAGAAGGAGCGCAAGCACCCGGATTTCCCCGTCATCGGCACGATCATCGGGGAGGCGGTCGAGACGAAGGTCCCCTACATCCGCGGCGTGCGGCCCTCGGACGACGAGCTCAAGAACTTCGGGGCGGCGATGGCGGCGTGGGGCTCGCTCTCGCTCTTCCATGTGGACGGCATCACCCCGGAGGCGGCCGACCAGGACCTTGCGGGGCTCGAGCGGATCACGATCACAGACAAGGACGTCGAGGAGCGGCGGCGCAAGCTGAGCAGCGCAAGGCTCGACGAGGTCGACCTCATTGCCTTCGGTTGCCCGCACCTTTCCGTGGAGGAACTCATCGACATGGCGACCTTCCTGGAGGAGCGCGAGCGGGTCCGGCCGGGGGTCGACCTGTGGCTGTCGACCTCGAGGGTCGTGGCGCAGTGCCTTCGAAAGGAAGTCCAGATCATCGAGCGTTTTGGCCATGTCCTCGTCGACACGTGCCAGGTTGTGACGCCCGTCGAGAACAAGCACAGGGTGACGGGGCTGAACTCCGCGAAGGCCGCCTTCTACATGCCGAAGGAGGGCTTCGGCTCGCAGCGGATTTTTTACGGGTCCACGGAAGAGTTGCTGTCTTGGGTGAGCCGCCCGAAGGCGGCGTGAGGGAGGGGAGAGCGTGGCCACACCGGGCGGGTCGACGCTCCTCAAGGGGCGGAAGGTCTATGCGGGACGGGCGCGGGGCCAGGCGCTGGTTTGCAACAAGGCGCTCTCGTTCCTGGGCGGGGTGGACCCGCTGACGGGCGTGATCCAGGACACGGACCAGGTGGTGCGCGGCGAGAACGTGGCCGACCGGATCCTCGTTTTCCCGCGGGGGCGGGGCTCGACGGTGGGCTCCTACGTGGTCTACGAACTCAAGTGCAACGGGCTTGCGCCCGCGGGGATTGTGAACATCGAGGCGGAGACGATCATCGCGACGGGCGCGATCATGTCGAGGATCCCGATGGTCGACCGGATTGACATCTCGAAGATCCCGCAGGGGGCGTTCGTCGAGATGGATGCGGACGTGGGCGAGGTCCGCGTCCTGCCTTGAGGGGTGGAGCGTTTGGAGGGCGGCGGCGGCAGGGCGCCCCGCCCCGCGAAGTCCGAGGGCGCGC
>JBGPNV010000239.1:0-4217 GCA_041487695.1 Thermoplasmata archaeon
CCAACGAGGTGATGTTGATGTATGACCAACCTTGACCATTCGGGAAGGTTTCGGCGGATGTCCCCGCCATCTGATAGTAATCGGAACCGCCGGCGATAGGGGCGGCAGGGGCCCGAACCACGAGCGTGTAGTTCATGCCCGCCAGCAGAGAGACATCACTAAAGTTGAACGTTACAGGGGCTCCAGGAACAACTGCACTTTCTGGGACGCTGGAGTATGCGAGGAGCGTCAGCCCCGGCTGCCCAGTGGCGGTATCGTTCCGAAGTTCCAGGAACAGGGGCCCCGGGCTGCCCACCTTTGATGTAACGTTGATTTCTACCCCAACCAACTTGCCCGCGATTTGGTTTGTGAAAACCTCCCCCATGTAACGGTACGAGTCGGCGAAGTCCGAGCCTGCAGTCCACGTCCCGGTTTGCGTGACGTTGTTGCTGGTTCCGGGAACGTTCCTTTGGCGAGCATCAGTGAGGTTCACGAAGGCAATGGTTTGATGACCATTTGTGGGGAGGCCCGTGACATTCAGAGTCGCGAGGCCCATCGGCTCGACGACCTTTCCAAAGCCGGTAGTGTTTAGGGATCCCGGACTTCCTTGGGCCCGTGCTATTAGCGAGGCGCTCGAAACTTGGGCGCCTGAGGGGAGGAGGAGCGATTCGTTCCAGGATCCGCCGCCAGAGCCAAAGGTCATCGCTCTCTCCTCCTGCCCATCCTCAAACTCCGTCTGCCTCCCGATCGCCCCCCACCCCGGCGCATCCCACCTCCAGTCGACTCCGCCCTCGGCGCCGACATCGACCGCCGGGCGCGGGTATACGCCCGACACTGCCGTGACCTCCACGAAGTCCGTGAACACCTCTGTCACGGTCGACTCGGACACTATCATGATTGAAACCCGCCCCGTGCCGGGCTCGACATAATTCGCCGGCGAGGTCGCGTTGAACTCGACATCCTGGATGCCCGTGAGCGGGAACGGGTACGCGCCCACCTCGTCCCACGCGAGGTCCGTCGTGTTGTAAAGGAACATCTTCCCGTTCCAGTTGATCGGCATCGCGGGGGGGAGCGAGTACCCCGACCAGAGCACGCGCAGCTCGACAAGGTCGAGCGCGAGCACCCGGACCGCGTAGAGCTCGTAGGTGAAGTTCGTCGCCGTGGGCGACTTCTCGAGCGCGCCGTCCTTCGCGGATACATTCGCCACGCGCGTCGCGTTGAAGGGGGTCGCCTCGTAGGTCGCCAGCGGTTGGTCGGGCGCCCCGTAGGGCAGCGACCCGGACCACGCGGTTGCTCCGGCGCCGGCCCAGGTGGTCGCGTTGAGGTGATACGGAGTCGGGGTCTCGACGGTGCCCCCCTGAACCACGAGGCGCGCGTCGCGGACGTGCGTGTTCCGCTCGAGGGAAATCGAGGTCGAGTCGGAGCCTCCGCCGGCTGGGAAGGTGAGCACGGAGGGGGAGGCGGGTTCCGATTCTGCCGGCGGGGTCGCCGAGAAGGAGGGAATCGAAACGACCGGCAACGCCATCATGATGGCCAGTCCAACGGCCGCCAGGCGGCTTCGGCCAGTCCGCCCCATCGCATCCCGCGCGTTCAGGCCAGTCGCGCGTATTTAAGGGTAGGCGGGCCAGTTGCCAGCCTCTCCCGCGTTGAGCGCGGCGAGACCTCCACGATTCGAGAGCCTCGCGAATTATGCCATCACCGGGTTTTCGCGATGGCTTTTGCACCACGGGTCTAAATCGTTAAACACGGACGCGCCCAAGACACGCCTTGACGATGATGCCAGAGACCTCTCTTCGCGAGTTCATTCAACGGGTCGTCGAACGGGATCCCGCGAGGATTCCCGAGGACTTCAGCACCCGCCTCATGTTCCAGAAGGTCCTCCACCTCGCCCAACAAGCCGGTCTCCTGCGAAGCCCGCATTAGGACTTCAACCTCTTTTTCTACCGCCCCTACTCGCCTGACTGGGCGCGGATCGGCTACGAAGTGGCCGAGGGCGAAGATCCGGCCCTCGAGGTCGCCGAAGATCTGTCCGTGCTCGACTTCCTAATCCAAGAACGCGACGACAGCGCGTGGCTCGCGGCGCTCGTTACACTCCATTGGTACGTCGTCCACCCTGGGCTCGACGCCAAGTCCGCGCGCGAGAAGGCGCACGCGAACAGGAAGTACTCGCTTCTCAAGCGCTTCGACGAGGCGTGGGACGCGCTTGAGTCGGTGAATTGGCTGCGCGCAGCGCAGGCGTAGGCCCCGCGCCGCGGCGCGCCCACCCCAACGTTATTTTGTCGCCCACGCCCTCGCCGCGCCCACCCTGGAGCCCAGCCACGATGCACGCCCGACGAGTCCTGCCCGCCCTCTGCGCCCTGTCGTTGACCGTCCCCCTCTTCGCGGCGCTCCTCGGCGCGCCGGCCGCCGCCGCGCCCACGGCCGCGCCTGCCGGCACCTGGGGCTCGCCCACCTTGATCTCCGCGGGCACGGCCGACGTGACGAACCTCGTGGTCTCTGCGCCCAACGCCTCCGGCGCCGTCCTCGCCGCCTGGTTCGAGGCGCCCGCGTCGGTGCGCGAGATCTACTTCCGCATCTTCGACCCCCAGACCGGATGGGGCCCCCTCGGGAACTACGAAGACACGGACGTCGCCCTCTTCTTCGACCCCACTGTGGCGCTCGGCGACGACGGGAGCGCCGTCGTCGCCTGGGTCTTTTACAGCGGCGCGGACTACTCCGTGCGCGCCGGTGTGCGCAACGCGACGGGGACGTGGGGGCTCGACGAGCCTGTCTCCGTCCCGAAAGCCTATTTGATCTCGGGCTCGGCGGGCGTCGACGTCAAGGGCCGGCTCTATGTCACCTGGCTGGAACAGAACGCCACGGGCTTCCACGGCTGGGCCGCTGTGTACCCCCCGGGCGGCCCCTGGTCGGTGCCCCTGCTAATGGACCCGGCCTCGCCGATGTGGACGGGCCCCGCTCTCCTCGCCTCAGACGGGTCCGACGGCGAGGTCGCCGTTTGGGCGCGCACGAATAGCAGTTCCGCACAGGTTTGGTGGAACACGTACACGACCGCCGCCGGATGGGGCACGCCCGAACTGCTCCCTAAACAGGGAACGCCCCTCAGCTACCCGACCGGCCTTGCCACGGACGCCAAGGGGAACGTCCACGTCCTCCTCTACTCGTTCGTTGCCGGGAACCTCTACAACCTGTCCAGCGTCCGCTACACGGTCGCCGGCGGCTGGGAGGCGCCCGACATCTTCGCTCCCGCGACGGGGATGGACGTTTCGGTGAGCCTGCGGACGAACGCGAACGGGGACGAACTCCTCGCCTACGGCGTCGGCACGCAGGGCCAATTCACCGTCATGGCGATGGTGCACCCCGTCGGCGGCTCGTGGTCGGGGCCCGACGCGCTCGGCACCAGCCCCGCCGGCAGCGGATGGCTCTACCCCGAAGGCCTGGTACTCGAGGACGGCACGGCGCTCATCGCGTTCAAACACAGCGACCTGATGGGCCACACACTCTCTTCCTGCGACCGCGCGGCCGGCGCTATTTGGTCACCGGCCCAAGCGCTGCCGCTTGCCACGGGCTACGCGCAGTTCCGCATCGTGGACGCCGGCAGCGGCCACGCGATCCTCCTCCTTGGCGCCGGCGGCGTTTGGGCCTTCGACTACTCGCCGCCCGACACGCAGGCGCCGGGCCTTGCGGTCCTCACGCCCTTCCAGGGCGCGCACACGAACGCCTCCACGGTCCGCGTCTCGGGGCTCACGGAGCCCGGCGCGCGGCTCATGGTCGCCGGGATCAACACGGCCGTCGCCGCCGACGGCTCCTTTGAGCTCCAAGTGGGCCTCACGCCCGGCGCAAACACGCTCGCGTTCACCGCAACCGACGCGGCGGGCAACGTGCAGGCGCTCCAATGGAACGTGTTCTTCGACGACCCCGTGCCGGCGCTCGAAGCCCAGCTCAACGACTCGCGCGCCACCGTCGACGACCTGAAGAGGTCCTACACGGCGGGCCAATTCGCCCTCAACCTCACGGAGGCAGAGCTTGCCAACGTGAGCGCGAACGCGACGCGGGCCGACGAGGTCGCCGCGTCGCTCAACGCCTCGAACCGGGTGCTCCTCGAGGCGCAGGCCGACCTAACGGCCAACGCGACAAACATGCGCACGCGGGTCAACGAGCTTGAAGCGCTGCTGACCGCGTCCGGCGTGTCGATCAATGTGTCGAACGCGCGGATCGCGACGCTCGAGATGCAGTCGGGC
>JBGPNV010000240.1:0-4186 GCA_041487695.1 Thermoplasmata archaeon
CTTGGATGGCCCGTAGCGGGTTGGTCTTCGCGCTCTCCACGATCCCGACCTCTCCCGACTCCGAGTCCACCTCGATGCGGACCTTCGCCCGCCTCTCAATCATCGCCTTCACGTCGCCGCCCGGCCCGATGAGCGCGCCAAGCCGGTCCTGGGGGAGCCGCACGACCCGCGTCATTCCTCCTCGCCTCCGCCGCGCCCACGCCTTCGTTCGAAGCGCACACCGTGCGTCCAGTACTCGAAGAGCTCGTCGGCGCCCTCGCCCACCTTGAGGCGCCCGAAAAACCGCGCGAGGTTCAGGGCGTCCCGGCGAAGGAATTCCCGTGCCCGCGGGTGGTCAAGGACGACGGCTTGCCCCACGTCGATGATGAAGGGCCGCGCCTCCGTGAGCAGGACATTGTACTCGGAAAGGTCGCCGTGGACGAGCCTGCCTTTGGCCACCATCCGGCGCACGTCCCTCCGAAGCGCCTCGTAGACGGCCCCCGCATCGAAGCCCCGCGCAGACTTGAGGCTCGGCGCCGGGTCGTGGCCGTCGCCGACCGAGAGGTACTCCATGACGAGCACGTTTTCCAGGTGCGCGATGGGGCTTGGCACCGCGACGCCGGCCTCGTGCATGCGAAGGAGGTTCTTGTATTCCTTGATGGCCCACGCGAAGATTACGCTGCGCCGGTCGCGCCCCACCGACTTGAAGCGCGGGTCGTCCTGGATGTAGCGCCGGATCGAGTTGAACGTCGCGTTGCCCACCCGGTAGACCTTGACGGCGACCTCGTCGGCGCGCTTCGTGAGCCCCACGAAGACGGTGGCTTCCTTGCCCGTCGCCACGGGGAAGTCGAGCGTCTGCAGCACGCCCGAATTCATGAGTTTGTGGAGGGCCTTCAGGGTCCTCTCGTCGAACACCTCATCGAGGATCTTGCGCTGGTCGCCCGTGCCCGACCTCTTCCACATCCCGCCGGATTCGAGGAGGTCCATCGCCTCGACCAGGCGTTCGCGCTTCAACGGACGACACCCCCTTCAGGCGAGGCAGGGTCCACTCCTGCCCAACCGCCCCACGTCAGAAGATGTCCACGGTCTTCGGCAGGAGGCGCTTGCGGGAAAGCGCGACCGCCTGGGTCTTCGTGTAGCGCCACCGGATGTCCGACTTGTCGTCTTGGAATTCCCAGGGCGCGATAATGAGCAGGTCGCCCTCGCGGATCCACATGCGCTTGCGGAGCTTTCCGGGGATCCTGCCCATCCGCACCTTGCCGTCCTCGCAGACGACTTCGATGCGGGAGGCCCCGAGCAGCTTGTTGGCAATCGCGTAGACCTCCCCGACACGGCGGTCGGGCTGGCGCACCCTCACATTCGCCAGGTTCTCGGGGGTGAGCTGGCTCTCGTCGATCTCTTCATCTTTGAACCGCATGGGGCTTTGCCGCTTCCTCTAATTTCCCTCGATGCTGGATGGCCTAATTAAGCGTTCCCCGGGGCGCCTTTTTTCGCGCCGGCGCCCCCGAGGGCGGCCCAGTGGCCAGGCCTCGCACGGCTCGGCAACTACATAATCAGAGGTTCATATGATAGGCCGGTCCCTTGCCCAAGCTCCAGCCGCCGCCTATCGACCTCTCCGCGGTCCTGCGCGTCCTTTCTTCCCCGACGCGCCGCGAGGTCCTCGCGCGGCTCGCCTCCGAGACCCACTACCCCCTCCAGCTTTCCAAGGAGCTCGGCGTCTCCCAGCAAGCAATCATGAAGCACATCAAGGTCCTCGAGGAGGCCGGCCTCGTGGAAGGCGTGGAGGAGCCCTCCGACCAGGGCGGCCCCCCGCGGACGGCCTACAAGCTCACGGCCTCGCTCTCGATCGCGATCGACCTTGGCCCCTCGCTCTTTTCCACGCGCCTCGAGGTGTTTGAGGCCCCGGAGCGCGCCGAGGCGCGCCGCGCGCCGCCGGAGCCCGTCGCACCCCGCGAGGCGCTCTCGATGCGGCTCTCCGACCTCTCGAAACAGGCCGACGACATCGCGCGCGAGGTTGAGCACCTCGAAAGGCGCAGGGCGGAGCTCGTCGCCCGCCGGATGCGCGTCCTTACCGAGGCGCACACGCTGATTGCGCGCCTCAGCAGCGCCTACCTATCTCGGCGCATCCTCTATTGGATCACAGAATCCGACGACTTCTCCCTGCCGCGGATGTCCGAGCACTTCGACCTCCGGGAGCGCGTCGCGCAAGACATCTACCGGGAGCTCCTGCGCGAGCACCTCGTCCCGGAATACAAGATCCGAAGGCTCCGTTGAGGCGGGGGGCCCCGGGGCGGGGCCCGCGGTCCGCTTCTGGCCGGCCGGGTCGCTGCCGATCGACTTATATACGAACGCTTGCATAGGTTTGACGAACCAACGGGGCGCCTCGAGCGCCCCAGAGTGTGAGAAACATGCTACCGGCCGGAACCCAGATTCTTGTATTGAAGGAAGGCACCGAACGCTCGACAGGCAAGAGCGCCCAATCGAACAACATCCAGGCCGCCATCGCGATCGCGGACACCGTCCGCTCGACGCTGGGGCCCCGCGGGATGGACAAGATGCTCGTCGACTCGATGGGCGATGTCACGATCACGAACGACGGCGTCACGATCCTCAAGGAAATCGATGTGGCCCACCCGGCGGCCAAGATGATCGTCGAGGTCGCCAAGGTCCAAGACGACGAGTGCGGCGACGGCACGACCACCTCGGTCATCCTCGCGGGCGAACTCCTCAAGAAGGCCCTAGACCTGCTCGACTCGAATGTCCACGCCTCCGTCATCACGGAAGGCTATAGGCTGGCAGCGGCCAAAGCACAGCAAGTCCTCGTCGAGATTTCGACGGCCATCAAACCCACGGACGACAAAATCCTGCGTAGCATCTCGATCACGTCGCTTGCCTCCAAGCTCGCCTCGTCGAGCGACGAGTTCCTCTCGGACATCTGCGTGAAGGCCATCCGCGCAGTGAGCGAAACGCGCGACGGCAAGACCAAGGCGGACGTGGGCAACGTGCTCGTCGTCAAGAAGACGGGCGGCGCGATCACCGACACCGAGCTCGTCGAAGGGATCATCCTCGACAAGGAGCCCGTGCACGCCGGCATGCCGAAGTCCATCGACAACGCAAAGGTCGCGATCGTGGACAGCGCGCTGGAAATCAAGAAGACCGAGGTCGACGCCAAGATCGAGATCCACGACCCGGGCTCGCTGGCCGCGTTCCTTGCCGAGGAGGAAGGGACGCTCAAGAAGATGGTCGAGAAAGTCAAGGCATCGGGGGCGAACGTCCTCGTCTGCCAGAAGGGCATCGACGACCTGGCGCAGCACTACCTCGCGAAGGCCGGCATCTACGCCGTGCGGCGCGTGAAGAAGAGCGACATGGAGAAGCTCGCGAAGGCGGCCGGCGGGCGCATCGTCACGAAGCTCGACGACCTCACGAAGGACGCGCTCGGCCACGCGGGCCACGTCGAGGCGCGCAAGATCGCGGGCGACGAGCTTACGTTCATCACGGGGTGCAAGGGGCCGAAGTCGGTCTCGATCCTCATACGGGGCGGGACCGAGCACGTGGTCGACGAGATCGAACGCTCGATGCACGACGCGCTCTCGGTCATCTCGGACACGGTCGAAGACGGCCGTATTGTCACGGGCGGCGGCTCGACGGCCATGGAGATTGCCAAACGCCTCAAGGAGTACGCGGCCACGGTCGGCGGGCGCGAACAGCTCGCCATCCAGGCGTTTGCGGAGGCCTTCGAGGTCATCCCGCGGGCGCTTGCCGAGAACGCGGGCCTTGACTCCATCGATGTGCTCATCAATATCCGGAAGGCCCACGCGGACGGCAAGACGACCTTCGGGCTCAACGTCTACACGGGCAAGATCGTCGACATGGGCAAGGAAAACATCGTCGAGCCGATCCGGGTCGGTCGCCAGGCGATCACGTCGGCCGTGGAAGCGGCGATCATGATCCTGCGCATCGACGACGTCATCGCGTCGAAGACCCCCGCGGGCGGAGAAGGCGGCGGCGGCGGCGGCGGCCACGGCGGCATGCCCCCGGGCATGGGCGGCATGGGCGGCATGATGTAAAGGGCCGCAAGGACAATCAAAAACAGAAACACGGAGGAAAAAACAATGTTCGGAGGACAGACACCCATTTTGGTCTTGAAGGAAGGCACGTCGCGGGAAAAGGGCAAGGGCGCCCAGCACAACAATATCGCGGCGGCCAA
>JBGPNV010000241.1:0-4180 GCA_041487695.1 Thermoplasmata archaeon
CGGACGGACGAGGAGGTCGACACGCGGATCGCGATCGACCCGATGACCCCGCTCCTTTGGTCGACCTCCGACCGCCTGGACCAGCGCGAGCTCGTCGGCGAACTCTTCGGGACCTTGAAGGAGCTCGGTGTGGTGCTCGCCACGGTCGAGGAGCACACGCAGCCGGGCGCCGCACTCGGCCAGGAGGTGCTGCTGCCGATCTACCTTGCCGATGGCGTCATCCACCTCGAGTACTACCCGATCGGCGGCGCGTTCAACCGCACGCTGAAGATCCTCAAGATGCGCGGCACGCAGCACGGCGAGGAGCTGTACCCGTACATGTTCGTCCGCGGCGCGGGGGCGATCGTGCGCACGAGCCCCGTCGAAATCGCGAAGGAAGACCAGGCAAGCTGGGACAAGATCTTCGAGCGGGCGATCGCGACGGCCAAGGACAAGCACTACCCGCCGGCGCTCCAGCGGCGCATCGAGTCGCTGCGGGGGCAGTGGACGCTGCCCTACTCGCCTGAGGAGACCCTCCACATCCTCTTCGAGGCCTACAAGAGGGGGTAAGGCAGACCGTGGCGCCCGCCGCCCCCCCGCGCACGGGCCTTGCACAGAGCGGCGGGCGCGCCGTGAAGTCGCTCGACGCGGCGGACGTGACGCTGCTGAAGCAAGTGCTCCAGCTCGAGCTCGACGCGCTGCGCGCGGACGCCGGCGTCGACGTCGTCTTCCTCATGGGCGCGGACGGCAGGATCTTCGCCTCGTCGATCCCCAGCAAGCTCGCGCAGGCGCAGTACCGGCTCATGGAGCGCGTGAAGCAGCAGGTCCCCCACATCGCGGCGTCCCTGCGCCGCCAGCACCTGAAGCTGCAGGTCCAGTCCTACGAGGAGGGGGCGGTCATCCTCGCCGAGGCAAGCCAGGGCTCGTTCGTGGCGGCGATCAAAGTCGACCACGGGTCCCTGAAGGGGCTCGACGCCGTGATCCGGCGCACGGAAGTCGCCTGCAAGGCGGTCGCGCATGTGCTGGCGGAGCGCGCCTTCTCCGACGAGGAGTTGAAGGGGCTGCCGGAGGAGGTGCGCGCGGAGCTGAAGTCCCTCGCCTACCGCCTCTTCCGAGAAGCCTACGACACCACGAAGGGCGCGCGCAAGAACCGGGAGGTCGCGGAGTTCCTGAGGAAGCGCATCCGCGACCGGCTGGGCGCGGGGCTCGTCGAAGAGGTGATGGACCTCACCTACAACGAGCTCGGGACGACCGAGCGCTTCATGAACGACAAGCTCTGGCAGCGGTTCATCGAGATGGTCGTGGAAAAGCGCGTCCGGCGGTTGTCGGGCGACATCGTAGCCGATGTGTGCAAGCGCACGTGGTCGAAGGACGTGGCGCGCATGCTTGAGAGCTTCGTGTGAACACGGTGGGTGGGGGGACCGGAGAGGGTGGGCGGGCAAGGGGGACCTCAAGGGCACGGCGAACTTGCCCGCCAGCATGGGGGCGGCGCGCCCCTTGACGACATGAGGCTGAAGCGGCTGATCCAGGAGGCCGTAGACGAAGCGCTCGCGCGCATCGCGGAGGGCGAAGGCGCAACGCCCGAGCTTGCCGCCGAGGTCGAAGCGCGTGCCCGCGAACGGGTCGAACGGGACGCCCTGACGGTGCAGGCGCTCCACGCAAGGCTCGCGGACCTCGAGAAGCGCCTGCGCACGGTCGACGACCGCCACGGCCGCGTCGAGGCGCGCGTCGAGGACCTCTCGCTGCACGTGGGGCACCGCGAGCCCGTCGACCTTGCGCGCGTCCCGCCGGAGATCCTCGAACGCTCGTTCCAGACGGCACTCGACGAGCTTGTGGGCGAACTTGCCAAGGTGAAGGGGAGGGACGAGCTCGAGCGCACGCTCGACGACGCGGTCGAAGACCTCCGAGGACGGTCGAAGGGGTCCGAGCTCTTCGAGCGGCAGGAGGCGCGAATCGTGATCCGGGGGCTTGGCGCATCCGTGGCCAAGAAGCTCCTTTCGGCAAAAGCGGCACAGGCCACCTTCGACGAGGTCGTGCGGCACCTTCGGGCCTACCTGCCCGCCTACAAACCGCGCACGCTTTCGGCGCTCATCCGGGCGCGCGCCTCGGAGTTCGCCGTCGACGCCTCCGTGGCACACCACGAGCGCCTCGGGGCGGCCGAGGCGACGCTGCGTTTGCTCCTCAGCGAGACCCGGCGCATCGAAGAGGAGGCCAAGGCCGCAGACCAGACGGCGGCGGAGGGCGTCTCGAAGTCCTTCATGCAGGCCGTCTCGGAGCGGCGGACGATGGCCGACGAATTCCAGGGCCGCCTGCGGTCCCTTGAGGTGCGGGCAAGCGAGGCGGAGGCGAGGCTCGAAAAGGCCCTTCAACGCCTGGACTCCGTCGAGCGGTACGCGAGCCGTGTGGAGTCCGCGATGATCCGGCGGACGAAAGACGGGACGTTCAAGGGGGACTTCACGCCCGTGATCGAGGCCGTCCACGCGGCGCTGAAAGACGGGAAACCCCGGACGCTGAAGCAGCTTGCCGCGGGCGTGAAGGGCGTGGAGGCGGAAGTCGTGGAGGCGGTGGTCCGTGAGGGACTGCGCGAGGGCGCGTTCGAGGAATCGAAGGACGGCAAGGTCCGGCTTGCCAAGTAGGGAGGCCGCCCGAAAAGGTCAGAACCGCGCCGACCGAACCCTTATTAGGGCACGGACGCTCATTTCGGCCCGGGGATGGGGGCATTCAAACTCCACCCCAAAGGCTAGGCTTGGCTCACCCTAAGGAGGCGTTTCCCCGTGCTTGACGTTGCGCTCGTGGCCCTGATTTCGGACATGTCCGAGCAGGCGGGCGTCCAGGGGATTATCCAATACTGGGAGCGCGTGGGCGCCCAGCTTGCCAAGCGCATGGGCAAGGAGGCCTACATGGGCTGGCCCTCCTACAACGTCGCGCTGCGCGAACGGCGCACGGCCTTCTCGATCGACGGCGACGTGACGGCGCTCACGGACCTTGCGATCACGGACGAAGACGGGGACGTGGTCGGCTACATCTACGCGCTCAAGGACTGCGTCTTCACGAACACGACGCTGCGGATCCGCAACACCGTGGGGTCGCTGCCCTCCGCCGACCAGGAAGTCGCCGAGGAGTATTCGACGACGGTGCGCAACACGGCCGTGTGCAATTTCTGCGTGATCCACCAGAAGTTCTGGGAAGAGGCGGCCAAGAACATCACGGTCGCAGACCGCCAGCTGGAGGCCCTGCCGCTCGCCCAGCGGGGCTTCCAGGGGCAGACGAAGATCGCCGAAGCGCCGCTGAAAAGGATCGGCGTGAACCCCGAGTACATCCGGTCGCTCCTGCGCAACTACGCGTGCGTCTACGCGCTTGTGATGAAAGGCTCGAAGGGCGAGGACACGGACGAAAAGCCAGCCGGCGAGAAGCCGAAGGCAGCCAAGCGCGGAGGGTGAGCGGGCGTGGCGGAAGGCTCAGGCGGCGAGGAGCCTGCCGACAAGATTGTGGAGAACCCGCTCGTCGACGTGGCGGCCTACCTCTTCCTCGAGGACATCGCGGACACGCAGGGCGCGGCCGGGATGAACAATTACCTCGTCTCGCTCGCGAACTCGCTCGCCCGATCGATGCCGGAGGAGGAGTACCCGGACTGGGACTCCTTTGCCCGGTCGCTTGCCTCAGGGAACTCGATCCTCTCGGCCTTCGAGAAGGTGAAGGTCACGGGGGGCCACGCGGCCGTGACGGAGGTGTGCCCTTTCAGGCGCGGCTACCGCGAGTACATCCAGAGGGTCGGCGAGTTTGCCAAGATCCACTACGAGGTGGCGGAGTACTACAACGCGCAGGTGCAGCCCTCGGCGATCGACACGCAGTGCATCATCCACCAGACCTTCCGGCAGGCCGCGTGTTCGCGGATCAAGGTGGGGGGCAAGCCCCTGCGCTTCGCCCACCTGGCCTGCATCAATTACGAAGGGAAAATCAAGCAGCCGCCGGACCAGTGGCTCCCGATACTCCTGGAGAAGGCGGGCATTTCGATGACGGAGATGAACATGCTCCTGCGGAGCAACAGCGCGATATGGATCCTCTACCAGGACCCCGCCGGGGCGATGCCGGCAAAGCCCTGAGTCGCGCTTGCAGGGCGAAGAGGGGAGGGGCGGGGCCTGCAGGGGCCCCGCCCAGAGCCGTCCGCCTACTCCTTCTTGCGGCGCATCGGCAGCAAGAG
>JBGPNV010000242.1:0-4179 GCA_041487695.1 Thermoplasmata archaeon
GGCTCGTCGATGAAGCCGTCCAGCAGGGTGACACGCAGCGCAGCCATGGTCGGGTCACCTCACCCCCGGGGGTGTGATGAAGGTTGCGAGCCCGCGCCCTCGGGTTCAACGGGCCGGGCCCTGCCCGACGAGGGCCGGACGGTGATTGCGCCAAAGCATTCCGTGCGTTCTGTTAAACAGTATATACCGAAACCCAAGGCAATGTACTCAACCCTATTCTGAGCGGCCCGACGTTACACCACGATGAACTCCCGCACGGCGAAAGCGCAGACGCCTAGGAAGTCAAGAGGCGCGAGGTCCGAGGCGCCCGGACCGCCTTCCGCCGCGCCCCGCACGCCGCCCTCGGGCTCCCCCTCCAAGGCCCCCAACGGCTTCGCGGTCCTCGCCAGCCACGTACGCTATGACATCCTCCAGGCCCTCACGATGGACGCCAAGACGATCCGCGACCTTACCCAGGAACTCCACCTCCACCGCCTCACCGTCCGCTACCACATCAATTTCCTCCTGCGCGAGGGCCTCGTCGAGGAGGTCCACGGCGCGCGGGCCGGCGCGGCGGGCCGGCCCCCAGTACTCTACCGGACTTCCCGCCACGCGCGCGTGCCGGGGTTCCCTCCGCGCCGCTTCGAGATCATCGCGCAAACGGCGCTCGCCACCCTCCTAGAAGCCCTGGGCCAGGGCGACGCCCGCGCCCGCCTCTTCGAGAAGGGGAAGCAGGTCGGCTCCATGTCCGTCAAGGCGCTCGCCGAAGCCAAGGGGGTCAAACGTTGGACGCCCGACGCCTACGACGAGCACATGCTGAAGGGCTCCTACCGCGAGATGGGGGTGACCACCGAGGTCCTTTCGAAGTCCTCGGACGAGATCCACTACCGCGCGTTCGGCTGCCCCTTCCTCGAGCTTGCCGAGCAGATGCCCGAAGTCGTCTGCGACTCGCTCGACAACGGGTTCCACTCCGGTGTGAACGCCGCGCTTGGCAACGTGAAGACCACGCGGCTGCGCTGCATGGGCCACGGCGACCCCTTCTGCGAGTATGTTCTCGTCTGGCAGAAGGGCCAGAAGTCCAAGGCCGGCCCCCGAGCCCAGGCCTCTCTCCCCAAGAAGGGGGCACGCACATGAGCGAGGAGACCCCAGAAGTGTGGGGGAACGAGAGCGCGCCCCCAAGCGAAAGCGCCGCAGAAAACGACCCCGCGCGCCGCTCGTTTATCAAGGGCCTTGGGACGGCCGCCGTCGTGGCCGGTTTCGCCATGGCCGTCGGCGAGTCCACGCTTTCCGCCATGGCAACCCACATCCAGTCCGGAAACGCGGGCCACCCCGCGAACCGGTTCCTCATGGTCATCGACCTCGCCAAGTGCGACGGCTGCAAGAAGTGCACCGCCGCCTGCACCAAGGAGCACTTCGTCCCCCCCGGGCAGGAGTGGATCAAGGTCTACACCGTCGACGACGGCTTCGGCGGGAAGTACAGCCTGCCGCGCCCTTGCCAGATGTGCGAGGACCCGCCCTGCCGAAACGTGTGCCCCACCGGCGCGACTTTCGTCAACCAGGACGGCCTCACGCTCATCGACCAGACGATCTGCATCGGCTGCCGCTACTGCCTCGCCGCCTGCCCCTACAGCGCCCGCTATTTCAACTGGACCGAGCCCGGGCATACAGACGAGGAGCTCGCCCACGCCTACTCGCCCGAGGCCCCCTACCCGCACCGCAAAGGTGTCGCGGAAAAGTGCATGTTCTGCGTCCACCGCCGCCACGAGGGGAAGCTTCCCGCGTGCGTCGAAGCGTGCCCGATGGGCGCGATCTACTTCGGCGACGCCGCCGAGGACGCGATCACGAACGGCCAGGGTGAGACCCGCGCCCTCAGGAAGACCCTCTCGGAGAACGCCGCCTACCGGCTGCGCGAGGACCTCGGCACCGGGCCTTCCGTCTACTACCTGCCACGAAGGGGGCGCCTCTAGATGGCCGAGCCGCCCGAAGGGCTCGACCCCCAGGTCAAGCACATCCTCATGCCCGTCATCCGGTCCGGCTGGCTCTTCTTCGTCATCGTCGGGCTCCTCGGTGGCGTCTTCATTTTCGCGAACCTCGCGTGGATCCACCAACTCGACGTCGGCCTCGGCGTCACAGGCCTAAACGACCGGATCTCTTGGGGCCTCTACATTTCCGGCTTCATCTACTTCATCGGCATCTCGTACGGCGGCACGATGGTTTCGGCCATCCTGCGCCTCACGAAAGCCGAGTGGCGCCGTCCGATCACCCGCGTCGCCGAAGCCTCGACCGCCGCGGCCCTCATGGTCGCGATGGTCATGCCCCTCTTCGACCTCGGGCGGCCCGAACGGATCCTCAACCTCGTGCGGTTCGGGCGCATCGAGTCGCCCCTCATTTGGGACTTCATCTCGATCGGGACCTACCTTGCAGGCTCGATCCTCTTCCTCTACCTCGCGCTCATCCCCGACTTCGCGCTCATGGACAAGGTCCTGCCGAAGCGCGTGCGGGTCCGCCGCGTCCTCTACCGCGTCTTCAAGATGCGGTGGGAAGCCACCCCCGCCCAGCGCGAGCGGCTCGAGCGTGCCCTGCTCGCGATCTCGATCATCATCATCCCCATCGCGGTCTCCGCCCACACCGTGCTCTCGTGGATGTTCGGGATGACCACGCGCACCGGGTGGCACAGCTCGATCTTCGGCCCCTACTTCGTCGGCGCCGCGCTCTTCTCGGGGATCGCCATCGTCGTCGTCGCCATGGCGGTCTTCCGCCGCGCCCAGCACCTCGAGGACCTCATCACCGAGGACCACTTCAAGAAAATGGCGAACATCCTCCTCGTCTTCTCTCTCGCCTACCTCTACTTCACGCTCTCCGAGTACCTCACGATCACCTTCCAGCCCTCGTCGGACGAGCAGACGCTCCTGCGCATCCTCATCGAAGGGCCGATGGCGCCCTACTTCTGGTTCACCACGGCGTCACTCCTCCTCGTCACCTTCCTCCTCGCCTTCAAGCCGACGCGGACGATCCGGTGGATCACCTTCTCCGCGGTGCTGCTCAACATCGCGCTGTGGCTGAAGCGCCTCATCATCGTCGTGCCGAGCATGGCCGTGCCGCTCGTGCCCGGCGACAGCATCGCGACGTACACGCCGACCTGGGTCGAGTGGGCCATCACGGCCGGGTCCTTTGCCGCCTTCGGGCTCATCCTGGCGGTCTTCTCGAAGCTCTTCCCCATGGTGTCGGTCTGGGAGATCCGGGAAGGCGCTGAGCACAAGGACAAGGCGGCGCCGACGCCGAGCCCCGTGGGCCCCGCCCGCGCAGGCGCCAAGGGAGGGATCTGAGGTGCCGGCACTTTCCCGGCGCCGGCCGCAGGCCGCGGTCCTTGCCGGCCTCATCGTGGCAGGCCTCCTCGCCTTCATCGTCCCGATCAACGGCAGCGACACCGGCGTGTCGCCGCCCGAGGGCTGCGCCTGCCACTCCGACAAGCCCACGGCCGCGGTCGTGGTTTCCGCCGACGGCTGGCCGACGGTCTACACGCCGGCGGAGGCCTACCCCCTCACGATCACCGCCACGGGCGACGTGCCAGGCCCGAGCGGCGGCTTTTCCATGGAAGTGTCGAAGGGTTCGCTCTCGAGCGTCGACCCGGCGATCCAAGCCGGCGGGCGCTTCGCGACCCACACCTCCGCGGTCCAACGCGTTTGGTCCGTCCTCTGGACCGCGCCCCCCGAGGACTCCGGCGGAGTCACGCTCGTCGTGTACGTGAACCTCGTGGACGGCGACGGCTCGGAAGGGCCCTCCGACCACTGGAATCTCGCCACCCTCACCTCGATCGAAAAGGCGCCCGAGCCCCCCAAGCCCTCGAACCTCACCCTCGCGGCCTTGTCCTCGGCCGACGGGCCGGTCGCGGGAGAGAACTTCACCCTGATCGCTACCCTCAGGAATTTCACGGCCGCTCCGATCCCCCATGCCTCCGTCGCGTTCTCCGAACACGTGGCCTTCGGCGTCCTGCGGCTCGGGGAGAGCCGCACGGACGAGAACGGAACGGCCCGCCTCAACGTCACCGTCGTGTCAGCGGGGGACTTCATGTTCTTGGCGGACTACGGCGGCTCGTCGAAGAACGAGTCCTCGAGCGCCCTCGTGACGGTCGACGCCCACGACCCCGCCCAGTTGTTCGAAGGCTATTACGGCCGGCCGAGCTTCAGTCTCGCGGGTCCC
>JBGPNV010000243.1:0-4172 GCA_041487695.1 Thermoplasmata archaeon
CCGCTTCTCGGGTCTCGCGGCCGGCGATGGAATTCGGGGCGCGCCGCCCTCGAGCTTTACGGTAACCCATCCAAGCGATCGAATCGCCGCCTTGGGCCAAGGCGACGCGTCGATCGGCGCCGGTTGGTCGCTGGACCTCGCCTTCGAGGGAGGGGCGCTCTTCCCGGTTCACGCGTCGTCCGTTGATAACGGGTCGAAGACTTTCGGCTTCGACGTCTACAACAAGATCGACAACGGTAACACGACTTTCCACGCCGGGGGCCGCGAATTCAAAGCCGCCACGGATTGGGCCAAGTCTTTGGTGCAGAAGGTGCCCGGCGTCTTCGCCGAACAGCTCGGCTACGTCGTGGGCCTCAGGTACGGCTTCATGTCGGGGTGGCAGGACCTCGTCCAGGGAATGGACGACCTCGTCCACGGGCGGGTAGACCTCGGTGCCATGATTGGCGGCATCGGCAAGGTGTTCGACCCGCGCGCGTGGGGTCAGATGTACGACGCGGCCCGCCTTGACTACATGAAAACGTTCGCCATGGCCGCCGACCCCTACACGCCGACGCCGGAGGACCTCGCGGACCTGGCCACGGACGGGGGCATCTTCTGGATGCTCGACGATGGCGCGGGCCAGACGAATTCATCCAACTGGTTGCGGTTCGCAAAGGGCAATTGGGACGGCTTGAAGTGGAGCTGAAGCCGGCGTACCGCTTTCTTCTCGATCTGGCGGCGCATGTCAAGGATTGACTTCTCTTCAAAGCGCCACCTCGGGTTCCTCCGCGATGCTCAGGGTGCGCCGACGTGGAAACGCCCACCGCGTTGTAGCCCTGCGGCCACCTCACGGCGGCCCGTCGCCGTCCGTGTTCCGCCGACCCATGAGATAGATCATCATGCCGAACGCGCCGCCGACCACCAAGCCAAGGAGCAGGTAGAGCCACTCATTGCCCCCCGCGGGTGTTACGGCCTGCGTGCCCCCCAGCGGCGCCGCCGGCTCGCTCGCGTGTACGAGCCATTCATAGGTCGCGCTGAAGTTCCCGCTTTCCACATCCGCGCGGACCGTCCAATTGCCCGGCGCGTCGAGCAGGATGAACAACGTGTTCCCCGGTCCCACGGCCGTGCCATTCAGGGACCACCGGACCTGCGGGACCTGGCCATCCGGGTCGGCCACGGCGACCTGGAAGTCCACTTGCGCCCCAGTGGTCCGGTTCAGTTCGCGCTCTGTCGGCGTCGCCGACAAAAGCGGCGGGCGGTCGGTCACGGAGACATTCCAGGCGAACGACGCCGCAAACGTGCCCGCCTTTACGCGCGCCTCGACCGTGTAGTTGCCCGGCGCCTTGTATGGGAATTCGAAACTGTGCGTCGCCCCGCTTGCCGTGCCGTTTAGGAACCAGTGTACGGTAATCCCCTCGCCTTCCGGATCCGTTCCTTCGACCGCAAAGCGTCCGACCTCGCCGACCGTCGCGTTCAGCCACCCAGGGGCGGGGAAGGGGAACACAAACGGCGGCCGGTCGGGCACGTTCACCGTCCACTCGAACCTCGCGGAGAACGCCCCGCTCACGACAACGGCGGTGACGCTGTAGTTGCCCGGTGCCGCCCACGCCCGCCCGAAGGCCTCGCCCTGCCCTTCGTCCACCCCACCGACCCTCCACGTGACGACCACCGGGTCGCCCTCCGGGTCGTCCGAACCCATTGCGAAGGAGACCGTCTCATTCACGAAGGCGCTAAGTTCACCCGGCGGCGGGAACGGGAAGAGGCGCGGCGGCGCGTTGTCCGGCAGGAAGAGCTCCGCGCTGAAGTTCGAGAACCGCACGCGCGCCGGGCTGTCCGCGACGAATCCGACCGGGATCGTGAGGTCGCTGCCCAGTGCCACGAGCCCCCGATCCACTGCGGCTGTCCCGTTCATCTCCTCCGGCGGCACGACGACCGTCCGCTGCCCCGCAAGCGTCCCGAGAAGGAACACCGCGACCGGCGAAGCCGGCGGGCCGATGAGGACGGTCACGTGTTGCGGGAGAATTCTAAGGTCCAGGTTGAATGTCACCGCGTCCACCGTGAAGGCCGTGTCCGTGGCGGGCGTGACCTGGACCCGGTACTGCAGGCTATTCTCAGCGGGCTGCAGCGAGAACGGCGTGCCAAGCGGCAGGGCGCTCCAACTTTGCCGCACATTCGTCGAAAACGTCCATGCAACGGACTTCGCACCCCCGCCTGTCTGCGCAAAGGCCGTGGCGTTCACGCCCTCCCCCGCCCATGCGAACGTACGGCCGAGGAAAAGCGCGGCCCGCACGCTTACCTTGTACCCAAGCCAAAGGCTGTCGACAAAGGGGCTCGCTGTCGCCGACCCCCTCGTGATCGCCACGCGCCACTCGATGTAGCGCCGGACCGGCGTCGAGGATGGGGTCGCGCCGGGAACAAGCGTTTCGGAAGAGCTCCAGGTGGAACCATCCGAGGAGGAGCGCAGCGAGAAGCTTGTCGTCCCCCCACCCTCGGTCCCATTCGACGCCCCAAAGGCCTCCAAAGCGCGCGGCAGCGCCGCGCCGAGGTCGAACCGGCCGGTGAACGTCTGGGCCCCCGGGAGGTAGTCGGAAACCGCGGCTCCCAAGTCCCGCGTCGGCAGCCCCGTATAGACCATCCAGATTCGGTTGTCGGCGAACGTAATCCCGGGAAAGTAAGCCGCCTGGGCGTCGAACCCGGACCCGTCGTAGGCGATGACGCGCCCGAGGCGCGCCCAGGTCGTGATGCCGTCGGTTGAGGTGGCCAGGCACACGCCCCAGGAATAGCTCGACTCTGCGCACGAGTAGTACAGGAGGTACGTCGTCCCGTTCCAGAGCGCGTCGCCCCCGTTGATGTCGTAGTCCACGCCCCCGCCCCCGTCCGTGAAAATGGGGTTGCCCGCGTTCGCCGTCCAGTTCTCACCGTCCGTCGAGGTCCAGAGGCCAATGTCCGTGGCGACCCCGTCGGGCGTGCCCTCCGCATACATCTTGTAATCCGTGCCGCGGATCACGACCGAGCCGCGCACAACGCGCGACGCCGTCCACGTCGATGCCTGCGGCCGTACGACGGGGTTTCCCGCCGACCGGGTCCAATTGCCTATGCCATCCGTCGACCAGGCGAGGCACTCGCCGGACCCTGCCGCCCCGTTGCACGTGTAATACATGTTGAACCGGCCTCTGTTGGGGTCGAAGACAACATGGGGGATCTGGATCGATGCCTCGTTCCCGCCGGTGGCGGCAAGCATCGGGGTCGCGTCGACCGTCCACGAAAGAAGGTCGGTTGACACGGCGCGGCCGATGCCCCCGCTGCTGCCGAAGTAGAGCCAGAACTGTGAACCGGTCTTGAGGAGCCCTCCCGCCTCCTTGCCCGCGTCCCACCACGAGCCCGAAGGGCCCACGCCGAGGACCGCGTTTCCCGAGAGCCGCGTGAAGGCCGCCGGATTGGGCGCGGCCCGAAGCCGGGAGCCATCCGCCAAGGTGTTCGCGGGGCCCGTCCTTGCCAGGGTGCCGTTGACCGACGTCTCCTTGAGGAGCGCGCCGAAGGAGGCGTTGAAGACGACGGGTGTGAGGCCCGCAATGGCTGTGGAGAGGCTGACGCGGAACCCCACGGGGTCCTCGGACAGCGCGCGCAGGTCGACGCCGCGGCCCGACAGGATCCCCGGGGGCGGAAACGGCATCAAGATCGTAAGGTTCCCCGCGCCCACAACCTCGAAGGTCACCCGCGTGCCCTGCGGGACCTGGCCCCCCGCCGAGAACGCCACGACCGCCGCACGCCCATAGTCCACGGTCAGGACGGTCGCCGTGCCCACGGTGCGTCCGGGCGCAAGCATGACCCCGCCCCTGCCGCGGACGAGCCCGTCGAGCAGGAACGGACCTGTTCCGGTGAAGTCGAATGCCGGGGTCCCATTCGAGGCGGAGACCGCGATGCCCGACCCCGTCAGGTCGAATCCCGTGCGGTTCGGGCCCAAGGCGAAATCGGAGGGCGCGTCATCGCCAAAACTCACCGAGGAGTCCACGGGCAGCCCTTCAACGTCGAACGATGTCCGGTTGAAGGTCGCGTTGTAGGGGATCACGAGCGCCGGGCCTTCCCCGCGGCTGCGCGCGACCAGCTGCGTCGCCGTCGCCTCGGAGACGCCCGGCGAAAACTCGGATTGGGTGACGGTGACCGCGGCCATCGGCGAGGCAAGGAGCGTCGAC
>JBGPNV010000244.1:0-4157 GCA_041487695.1 Thermoplasmata archaeon
GGCGACCCCTGGGGAGGGGGCGCCGCGACATGCGGTACGGCAAGTGGAACGTTGGGGCTAAAATGGGAGGTGCATCTTGAATGGGGAAACGGTCTCCCGTGTCCGTTAGCCCGCTCATTCCGTCGAAGAAGGGTTGCCCGTATTGCGACGCGGACCTTCGAATTGCGCAGCGCAGCGACAGCTTCCGTGGGGTTCATTTTGGCGAGTTCGAGGTGTACGCCTGCCCTGGTTGCAAACGTTTCTTCTTTGGCAGGAAAGCGAACCTCGAAATCGAACGCATCGCGAAGCAAAAGGGCCTCTGGGGCAAGGGCTCGCTAGGCCGGGCCCGACGAATGGCAGGCGCTCAGGCATCGGCGAAACACGCGGTGCATGGAAAGGAACGCGTCTCGCCCCCCAAACCCAGTCGCCGAAAAGCGGGCAGGGGCACCCACAACCCTTTATGAGCGCCCTTTGATCCCCGGCGGGGGCCTCTGGCGTGGACTTCCGCACGTTTCTCGCAAACCTCCCCGGCCTCGTGACCCACCACAAGCCGGTCTCGAAGGACCTCGAGGTCTCGCGCGTCCTCCACGAGGACCCGCGCCAAGCCGTCCTCTTCGAAAACGTAGGCGGCCACCGGGTTGCGGGAAACGTTTTCCCGACCCGCGAGGCAATTGGGCGGTACCTCGGAATGCCGAAAGAGAAGGTGAGGGGCGCGCTCGTCGACGCGATGGAGCACCCCGAGGACGAAGTCGAGGTGGACAACCCGGCGTTTTTCGAAGTCACCGACCCCAAGGTGGACCTCAAGGCGCTGCCGGTCCCGCGGTACTACCCGGGCGATGGCGGCGCGTACGTCACGGCCAACGTGATCCTCGGGAGCGACGGGAAGTACACGAACGCCTCGTTCCACCGCCTCATGCTCCTGGGGGAGGACACCTTCGCCGTGCGGATCGTGCCGCGCCACCTCTATGCGATCCACCAGGAGGCCAAGAAGAAGGGCAAGGACCTGCCCATCGCGATCGCGCTCGGCCTCGGGCCCGACTTCATGCTGCCCGCCGCGATGTCGGTCGCGTACGGAGAAAGCGAACTGAAGATCGCCTCGCGGCTTTCGGAGCGCGCGTTTGGCAACCCCTTCGAAGTGCACCGCCTGGAAAACGGCGTGGTCGCCCCGGCGAACGCCGAGTATGTCTTCGAGGCGCGCCTCACGCAAACGCAGGTGAAGGAGGGGCCATTCGTCGACATCACGGGGACCTATGACGAGGTGCGCGAGCAGCCGGTCATCCAAGTCGACCGCGTGCACCACCGGAGGAACCCGATTTTCCAGGCGCTGCTTTCGGGCAACCTCGAGCACTACATGCTGATGGGGATGCCGAAGGAGCCGATCATCGAAAGGGCCGTACGGTCGGTCGTCCCCAAGGTCCACAATGTGCGCCTCACGGAAGGCGGGTGCTGCTGGCTCCACGGCGTCGTGTCGATCACGAAGCAGCGCGAAGGCGATGGGAAGAACGCGATCCTCGCGGCGTTCGCGGCGCACCCCTCGATGAAGCGGGTCGTGGTCGTCGACGAAGATATCGACATCGACGACGACCAGCAGGTCGAATGGGCGATGGCCACACGCTTCCAGGCCGACCGCGACGAAGTCGTGGTGAGCGGCGCGAGGGGGTCTTCGCTCGACCCATCGCTCGTGAACGGGCTGACCGCCAAGCAGGGCTTCGACTGTACGAAGCGGCAGGGCGAGCCCGCGTGGAAGTACGAACGCGTGAAGCTCAAGGGGCAAGCGAGCCCGCCCGCGGAGACGCGGAAGGGCGAACCGGGACCCATGTGATGGCGCGCGAGGAAGCGGCCGGGGCTTTAAGGCCCCGCGTGCGCGTCAGGGAATCTCTTCGAGCAGCTTGACGTGCAGTTTGTTGACCCCAATATCGTCGAGGGCCGGCCCCAGCGAGCACTTTTCCATGAGCCGCAGGATGTAGCTGTCGCCGGTCTCGGAGACCACGCGCGCGCGGATCTCTTCCTTGGTCCAAAGGCGGAGCCTGTAGTTCTTGCCGACAATGAGGGTCGAGGTGTATTGGGGCAAAGGGGTCCTCCGGGGTAAGGCCCCATCAGGCCGCCCGTTTTTGAGCGTAACGATAGGGCTTCAGGCGAACCACCGCGCGAGCCGCTCCGCCTCGAAGGCGGCCTTTGCCTCAAGGCCTTCCTTCGACGGAGCGCCCATGTGAGCCCTCGGACCGCCCTCGGCCAGGAGGTCGAGGTCCGCGGCGGCCGCCTGCCCGTGCCCGACGTCGAAGAAGCAGGCCCCGCGCGCGCCGTAGACGCCAGGGCCTCCCCCTTCGACCTCGGACCGGATCGTCTCGGCGACGGCCGCGGCCTGGGCTTCAGCGAAGACGCCTGCCTTGGGGTGGGGCCTGCCTTCCGGGAGTTTGAGGGACGCAACGTCCCCCACGGCGAAAATTCCGGGGGTGGCCGTGCGGAGCGTCTTGAGGTCCACGGGCACGAACCCGGAGGCGTCGCAGAGCCCCGCCTCGCGGACGACCTTGGGCGCGCGGTGGGGAGGCATGGCGGCAAGGACGCTGTATTCCACGTACGAACCGTCTTCGAAGGCGACGGACTTCGAGGCCCTGCGAATCTCCTTGACCTTGTGGTTGAAGCGGCAGGTGATCTGGCGCGATTCGAGGAGCGCGCGCACGGTGTCGCCCACGGCCTTGCCGGCGCTCGGCATCGGCTGGGGCTCGGGGGTCGCGACGACGAGGCTGCAGCGGTTTCGCACGCCGCGCTCCTCGAGGATTTCGTCGGCGAGCAGGGCGTACTCGTAGGGCGCGGGCGGGCACTTGAACGGGACGCCCGCGACGAGGATCGTCACGGTGCCGGACCGGATTTTCTCGAGGTCCTCCTTGAAGCGCAGCACGGAAGCCATGTCACAGAGGTTGTGGGCCGTTTCGGCAAGGCCGGGCACAAGCTCGGGCGCAAGCTCGGCTCCCGTCGCGACCACGAGGTCGTCGAACGCGTGGCTGCCCAAGGCCGTCCGTACGGAACGGCCCTCGACGTCGATCGACTCCGCCCTCTCGTGGATGAAGCGGACATGCCGCATCCGGAGCGACTTGTACTCGCGGGCTCCGCCATCGGGCCCGCGGCGCGAGGCAAGCGCCCCCTGCGCGGCAAGGCCCATCTGGAATCGCGGCGCGCCCTCGATGAGGCTCACTTCGACTTTCTTTTCGCCGGCAAGGGAATCAAGGCGTTCGGCGAGCGTGAGCCCGGCAAAGCCGGCGCCGAGGACCACGACCTTCCGCATGGCGTCTTGTCGAAGGACGCGGGGCGTAAAGTACCCTGCCTCGTCGACCCCCACGAGCCCTGAGGTCTGGAGGAAGGCAAGCGGGCCCGGTGGGATTCGAACCCACGCCGTCCAGCTTAGAAGGCTGGCGCTCGGATCCGGACTAAGCTACGGGCCCCTGCTCACGCGCGAAGTCCACCCGCTGGCTATTTCAAATCTCGTGGGCCCTCGGGCCCCGCTCGGGCGCCGGAAAGCACTATATAGGAAGGCCCGATAGACGGCCCCTTAAGAGAAGTCGGGCCGCGTGCGGCCGCCCAGGTTCCTTCTTTGAAAAGGCTGTTTTCCCAATGCCAGTCCTATCGCCACAGACGCTGCGAGAGCTCCAAGACAAGTTGGAGACCAAGGAAGACATCGACCGCCTCCACGAGAGCTCGGGTCTCGAACGGGAGCTCCTGCTCATCATCTACCAGCAGAAAGTGTCACGCGACGCGACGCGCCGTTACTACAAGGTGAAGGCGCGCGTGCCCACCCTCCACAAGCAGTGGCGCGCGGGCAAGCCGCTCCTGCGCTTGGCCCACGAGCACGGCTTCCCGCCCGTGCTCATGGCCTACCTCGTGCTGCTCGAAGGACAGATCCCGCGCAAGCAATTTTGGAAGTACGTGCGCGACCCGGCCCAGATCCGCGACCTGCGCCTGCGCCACGAGATCCTCGACCTCATCGCCCACGACCTCGTCTATGCGCCGGAGGCCAACGAGCGCCAGGCGGAGCGCGGGCGCGAGGGCGAGGCCCTCCTCTACAACTGGCTCGACGACCTCGGCGTCGGCTACCGCACGGAGAAAGACCTGCGGCAGATCTCGACGAAGACGCCGGACGCGCTGCTCGACAAGCCGCTGAATTTCGGCGGTCGGCCGATCCA